>DASTBJ010000464.1:0-4785 GCA_035712125.1 Terriglobia bacterium | reverse complement strand
GATATTGGTACCGAGCAGTTCCCACGTGCCACCCGTCACCGCCCGCACCACAATCCAGAATGCGAAGCTGATAACCCAGGAGAAAACGGCCAGTGCGCACAGCATCAAGCCATTCGTCCGACGGTCTTTAGCTTCCGCCTGACTTTTCAGCACCGCTCTGTGTGTCCGGAAGATCAGATCCGCAGGAATAACCGGCTGGGGCAGCTGTCGCAGTCCCTTTGCATACGATCCCCAGAGTTCGAGTTCCCGACGGCACGATTCGCACTTGCCGGCATGGTGCAGCAATTTACTCAACTCATCGGAGCCGAGCGTGCCTGCGGCCGCCAGCGGAAGTTGTGATCGTACCCACGCGTGCTGATCGTTATCCCTGCTCACTGCAACTTTCTCCGCAGGGTTTCCATCGCTCGAAGCAAACGGCTTTTAACCGTCGACAGGGGGATTTCGGAAACCTCCGCAATTTCTTCCAGCTTCATCTCTTCCTCGAATCTCAACGTCAGGACGTCGCGATGAATCACCGGCAGTTCGGCAATGGCTGCAGCCAGCAACGCCCCGCGCTCGAATTCGAGCAGCTGTTCAAGCGGGTCGAGGCCCCCGGCGACAACTCGCTCTGCAGGAGACGTCCCGCTTTCCTGTGGGGCATCCAGGCTCGTGTCACGCCGCTGCCGCAGATAGTCAATCGCGAGATTACGGGCAACGGCAAATAGCCACGGTGTGAATTGACGTCGCGCATCGTAGCGACCGATCTTTTCGATAACCCGTAACCAGGTCAGCTGAAACAAGTCGTCGGCCGCTGTCGAATCCTGGGTGAGTCTCAGCAGATAACGATAGAGCCGATGCTGAAACTGCGCCATGACGGTCGACAATGCGTCGAGGTCCCCGCGCTTCAACGCGGCGATCGCGCTGTCGGCGATATCCGGTGCGTCAGCTTTCATTGAGGCCGCGAGAATCATACATAGCTCGATACGGACGACCGGCGGAAAAGGACCCATTGGGAAAGGCGATTTTTTAACCGAGGGGGCGCTTAAGCCGAGGCCCAAGAAGGAGAAAGCCGTTCTGCAGGTAGAAAGCGATCGAGCGGTCCCATGCTGGTGCTGGCGGGGCGCAGACTTCCAGTCGAGTCCACCCTTGGGTTTTGCCGAACTCTATGGCGGCCTGAATCAGTTGCGCGCCGACACCCTCGCTCCGCACTCCAGGCCGGACGTAGATTTCCGTGATTTCCCCAAAACTCCCGCCGGCATAGATTGCCGCGCATCCATTGAGGGTGAGCACTCCGGCAGGTTCACCAGCGTCCGATTCGGCGAGGAAGGCACAGATCAGGGAACTGCTCATAAGTTCGCGGGCGATCCGTTGCGCGTCTGCCTTGGTCGTGCCTGGCGGCTTTGGCGCACTGAGTTCATTGATCAGCTCGAAAACCAGTGTTCCCACGACGTCGCAGTCATCGATACTCGCTCTGCGAACTTTCATTAGCCGGACCGCAGTTGCATCGCCATCTTCCGAAAGTCCGGATCTTTCTTTCGGCTCATGATCTCTGCAGCAGTTCTGCCTTTTGCATCCTTCAGATCGCCGCGGGCGCCGTAATCGACGAGCATCCGAACATGCTTTTTGTCGCTTCCTTTTTTGAGAAGGCAGTGCAGGGCGGTCGTTCCTTTGGAGTCGTGTGCGTTGACGTCGGCGCCGAGCTTTAGCAACTGCTCTGCAGCGGCAAACCGACTCCACTGGATCGCGAAGAGAAACGGCGTGGCATCCTCGGCGCTCGCATTGATATCCGCGCCACTCGCCACGAGAAGGCGTATCGCCGGTGCATCATTGTTGTATGCCGCAGCCCACAGGCAGTAGTGAGGAACCGATCCGCGTGACAGCAGGAATTCGGCAAGCTTGAGATTCTGGCCGTGGGCAATGGCGTACCAGAGCGGCGTCGCCTTGAAATCGGGCTCGCGAAAGGCTTCCTCGTTAACGTCGAGTCCGGCGTCCAGCAGCACTTGAGCCATTCTCAAACTGTCCGAGACTCGCAGTCCCCGTTCTTTGACCTTGACGGCACATGCAATGTGCAGCCAGTTCCGTCCTCGATCATCGCAAACCTTCAATAGAGCGGGATTTTCGGCAAGACCCCGTGCCACCTCTTTCCAATTCAGGTCCTTCACGAGTGGCAGCAGTCTTGTCTTCGAGATAGGGTTGCCCACAACTGCTAGTGATTGTCGATGATTTGCTGCATCGCTTCGTCGATCCAGGGGCGTCTTTCGCGCGGAATGGTTCCGCGCGCTTCGCGGAGGTTTTCAAGCGCAATTGCGCCGCCGAGAATGACCATGCCATCCAGCGCTGATTGCCAAACTTCGGGCCGGGGATCGGAGAGGCACAACACCAAAAAGGGGACGGCCGAGTTCGCCCGGTAGTCCGATACCAACTGGACCAGGGAATGCCGCACTTGCGGATTCGCTGAGGCATGGAATGCCTCAATTACCAATGGCAACGCCCCTACGCCCGCTTCGATGAGCGAATGCCGTGCGCGAAACGCATTCGGGCCAGCCAACTCAGAAAGGTAGTGGTCAACAAATTCCTGAAGATCCTGCATAACCCTCTTGTTTCTCGACAACGAAAGATGGTTTCAGCCGAGAGTTCTCGCCAAGCTCCGGCTGGAACTCTTCAACAAAACCTCCCTGTCGCAATAGGAGGACAAGGATATCTAAAGTTGACCTTTAAGGTCTACATCCAGAAATCTCGAGGATAAAGCCGGTGGAATTTCACGCCTGGGCCTTCCACCGCTTTCAAATATTCTTCCCATGCCGCGAATTGTTTTTCCGGGCCGATGACAAAGTAGATGGCATCTGTTGTGGACGCTGTCTTGCCATGAAGTCCAGGCAGCAGCGGGGCATAAACTCCCGGCATTCTCTTGAAGAGGATCTCTGCAAGATTCGGGGTTTTCCGCAGATTGAGAATTTCGCGATGGAAGCGGCTGACGATCTCGGGCGTCACACCGTCAGCGAGGTTTGCAGCCATGGCTTCCCCACGCGCCTCGTAGGAGGATGCGGACCGGATTCCACTAAAAGCCTGAGCAACCGCATATTCCACGAGCGCGGGGTCGTAATCTGCCTTCCGGACCTCATCGATGACAAACTTCAAGGTCAATGGCAACTCCGGCGTCCGCTCGGCGTAGTAAAAACTGCGGCCTGTGGCCAGACGCATTCCGATACCGTTGCTGTAGGCCATGCCTGCGCCGACCGTTTTCATGAAGATCGAATGACCGCCCCCGCCGCCATAAAGATAAGCGGCCAGAAAGTTCAGGAGTTTTTCGCGGTTCACGTCCTCGTACCCTGTGCCGCCTGCGGAATGGAGAAACACTCCGCCCTGCGAGTTCGGATTCAGAAGGCCGACGAAGACCGGGCGTTCGCTTCCCGGTTCGCGCTCGCGTAGTCGTTTCTGAACGAGAGGTGTCGTGTCGTAGGCGACCTTTATGGCTGGAGCTCTCTCGAGACCTCGAATCAACTGCTGGACAGAAGGTCCCAGTGTCTTCTGGGTTGCACTGGATCCGATCTGAAACATGCGTGCGTTGCCGGTCCTCAGGATCTGTTTGCGCATGGAATCGAGCGCGCGCAGGAAACTCTCGGGACCGGCGGCTACATCGTTCGCCATTTCACGGCATAGACGGGGCCAGTCGAGAGAAATACTCGAGTCGGGCAAATCGGCGAGTGCTAGATCCAGATCTTTCGCGGCATCGCCAACGAGTTTGTCCCTGCTCGCTTGCAGTTCCGCAAGACGCGACTTCAATTCGGCACGCGACAAACGAAGATTCGCGAGAGTGTTCAACGTCGATGCCAGAGACGCTCGCTGTTCCAGGGTGGCATCCTTGATCATCCATCGTATGCGGTGAACGTTATGGGTCTGTGTCAGAAACGATGTTGCGGCCAGAAACAGGGGATTGTCCTGCCTCCAGTACGCATTAGCGACGCCGTTCACCCAGTTCTCTTCGGAACTCTGCATCGTGCGTCTCAGGCCGCTGAGATTCTGATCCACGACATCGCGAATTCGCGCAAGGTTCTCCGGACGCCAGTCCGGGCTGAAGAGGATTAACTGCATCCACTCGAGAGCACGTTGCGCCTCCGCCGAGTTATTACCGGAGCCCCGAATCACCAGTTCCACACGTCCGGTTTTTGGATTGGTACCGAAGTCGGCGGTCAGGCTGAGGATTTCCTTTCGAACCCGCTCGCTCATCTCTTCGTAAGAAACAGGTTTGCCGTTCTCGATCACGCCGACTCGCGTGAGCATTGCCGGCAGAAGAGATACAAATATCAATTGATCCTGCGGCAGTCCGTCCAGACGTAGAGCGAGTCCGGTGGTTGCGCTCGTCATGCTGTCGAACGTGGACGCTACAAGGTTGAGCCCTTCACCAATCGGCTTGACGGCGTAGTCGAGGTGATCATCCAGTGTCAGCGGAGGTGTATCGATGAACGCCTGTGGCCTGACGCGAGCCACAGCCTCATCAATCTTCGCGGTCTCGGCGTCATATTCCGTGAGGTATCGGCGCAGGACATCCTGGTCCCGGCTCAGACCATATGTCTGTTTGAGGCGCGCGAGTTCAGTGATGACGCGTGCATTGCGATCCTCCTGGGCAAGTCGCGGCAAGTCGACATCCGGCTGCGCCGCGAGAATCCAGGGCTGCGTGCTGGTGAGTTTCCATTTTTCGATAAATCGCGTCCAGACGTTGTGGTCTCCACCGATGGTCTTCTCCACGAAGTCCAAGGCCGGCTTCATCGTGACGGAGCGGCGAAAACCCCCAAGCTTTTCCAGCAG
>DASTBJ010000463.1:0-5448 GCA_035712125.1 Terriglobia bacterium | reverse complement strand
GTGTTCCCGGCGGCACGACGCGGAACTTCCAGAGTTACGGCGATAAGGTTGGCACGCTCACGTCAGACCAACGCCAGATCCTCTGCGATCCCCAAACCAGTGGCGGGTTGCTCGTATCGGTTGATCCGTCACGGCGAGAAGGCTTTCTCAGTGTAGCGCGGCGCCGGGGGCTCGACCTGAAGCCGCTCGGGCGACTCACCGAAGGCGGCGCGACTCGCGTTCGCGTTCATTAACGCACCACGACGTGGCGATCTCCCTGGCGTCGGAGCAGACCCATCCTGTTCAGGCACTCGAGGTACGGCACCGAGTATTTTCTCGAAAGCCCGACGATACGGCCGAACTCGCTCGCGGTGAAGCTTTCGGCCACGCCTCGGCGCACCCGCGTCTTTAGTTCTTCCCACGCCGAACTCTCGACGACGAACTCGTTGTTGATGCGGACAAGCCTTCCGTCCTTCAACAGCCGTGCTGCGGCCTTGTCGAATATTTTTCTTTCCACTCGAGAGTCTGCCAAATACTCCTCGAGCCGCAGGGGCTGAAGTTGCGCAGACTTCACCTTACCCAAAAGATCTTCGGCAGCTCGCAGCTCAATTTCGGACAGCTCACCGCGGCGTGGATCGTATCGCAACGTGCTTGAAGTCAGAGTAAGGACACTCCCGAAATGGCGCGCCAGAAAGGACTCCAGATAGGCACGAACCTGATGCGGTTTGATTTTCAGTGCTGCCGCAATCGATGGGAACGACCATTCCGCCGGTTCGCCTTTCGCATTCGTTATCCACTCCTGAAGCCTGGCCTGTGTCACATCCTCCATCCTGGAATGCCACAACAATCCGGACGCCGTCCGAACGTCGCCGGTTGTGACGTCCTGTGGCGACGTCATCCATTTTCTTGCAAGCGCGGCCACATCAAAGACCGCAGGCCGCGACAATTCGAAGTACCGATCGCGATGCTGTTCAGGGTCCGTCACCCGACGCGGCCTGTCCGGAGCAATATCGACGATCGTTCCGCCGCCGACCGTCACAAGAGGATTCGTCGAACGAAGAATGAACCGTTGACCGACATAGAAGAAGCTCGTCTCCGGAAGGTGAATCTGTGCCCACGTCCCCGTATCCGACTCGACGACTCCCCACAAACGGCATTCCGATTCGAACGAGCCGGCGAGGAAGTGCGCGCGCAAACCGGGCTTCCACCTGAACACAGCGCCCTTCAACAGATCGAGTGTCACATTAAGATATCGAGATCGGCAGGGATAATCCGGTGCAACCAGCACATCGCCGCGGCGAGTGTCGTCCAGCTTCAGCCCATTCAAATGGACACCAACACGATGGCCGGAGGCGATCCTGTCGACAACCGCGTTGTGATTGTGCAGGGAACGAATCCGATACTCTTCCTCACGCGATGAAAGCGAAACGGACTGCCCGGTCCTTAATTCCCCTCGGACCAGTGTTCCGGTGATGACGACGCCGACCCCTTTTAAGACGAAGCAGCGATCAATGGGCATATACGGCTGCGCTTTCGCGCCCATACGGTTCGAAATAACGGACCGGCACACAGCGAAGAGAGTCTCCCGTAATTCAGGAATCCCGAATCCGGTGAACGAATCGACGACGTGGACCGGGCCAGGTGTAAGGCGATTCATCGACTTCTCTGTTTCGCGGATTTGATCTTCCGTCGCAAGCTCTGCCTTCGTAATGACTGGCAGAATGCGCAATACTCCAAGCAGCTTTAGAACGTCGAGATGTTCGAGCGACTGCGGCATGAGCCCTTCTCGCGCGTCGACGACCCACAACGCGATTTCAAAACCGCTGGCTCCCGAAATCATGGTCTTTACGAGCTTTTCATGACCGGGCACATCAACAATGCCGACGAGGTAGCCGTCCGGATGCTGCAGGTGGGCGAATCCAAGCTCGATTGTCAGTTCGCGCCGGTGCTCTTCAGGCAGATGCATGGGGTTGATGCCCGTGAGTGCTTCGACCAGCGTGGACTTACCGTGGTCGACGTGCCCCGATGTGCCAATCAGAACCATGGGAGCGGACTCGCAAGCGGAATGTGGCTACAAATCATCGATGGCCCTCTGGACCTCGGCGAAGTCCTCCGGCAAAAACGTGCGGACATCGAGATGGAATGCGTTGCCCCGAATGTAACCCAGAATCGGAATCGCGCGAGCGGCGAACTTCTCCTTCAACGCCTGCGCGGGGCCGTACGTAAAACGCAGCCCGAGGCTTTCGAAGCTTTCCTCCGGGTTGCTCCCTCCGCCCGTCTGTGCCTTGAGCGTGACCCATTCGACACCGCTGCGCAAGTTCAGCTTTGCGCGACAGGACTCCAGATCCGACGCTATCAGGCGCCAGATGGGTAGCGTGTGCTGTTGTCCGGTCAGATAGCGCGCGAGCGTATAGTGCAGCAACGTCAGTCGCAGCTTGTCCAGACGCAGCGCGCGATACAGCGGATTCCTGCGGGCCAGATCGATGACCGATGCCCTTCCCATGATCAAGCCTGCCTGAACGCTGCCCAGGAGTTTGTCCGCGCTGCACACGACTACAGTCGCTCCATCTTTCAGACCGCCCTCGACTGTGGGTTCCGACACGAGAGAACGAAACTCCGTCCGAAACAACAGGCCTGAACCGTTGTCGTACACGACAGGAATACGTAACCGTTCTCCGAGTTGCACCATCTCTGCCAGAGAAACGGACTCGACAAAACCTCGCTGAACAAAATTCGATTGATGCACCTTCAGAAAAACAGACTGGCGGGCCTTTGCTTTCTTCGCAAAGTCCGAAATCCGGGTCCTGTTGGTAGTGCCGACTTCGACGAGGCGGCACCCACTGGCTTCCATGATTTCAGGGACGCGAAATCCGCCGCCGATCTCGACGAGTTCGGAACGGCTCACGATAACGTCCTTGTCGCGCGCCATCGTATTCAGCATCAATAACAGCGCGCCGGCGCAATTGTTGACGGCCAGACCGGACTCGGCACCCGTCAGCACGCGCAACAATGCACCAAGATGTCTGTCGCGGCTGGATCGCTTCTGGGAATGCGCGTCCCATTCAAGATCGGAATAGCCGGCCGCGACCGTCATGTCGATCTCCTTCAGGGCGTTGCCGAGCGGTGCCCGTCCCAGATTGGTGTGGAGAACGATACCCGTGCCGTTGATCACGCGCCGCGGAAACAGCGTCAGCAATCGCGCCATCTCCCTGTGAATCTCGGCGACGATCGCATCGCGGAGGGCGCCGCGATCGACGAAGGCCTTCGCATCTACCCGAAGCCTGGCTCGAAATCTCGCCAGGACGTCCCGCGCGATCCGGGCCCGATAGACTTCAGCGACGCCGTTTGTATCGGCAGCAGCCAAGACCTCGTGGATGGGTGGCAGTATTTTCAGAGACATCGATCAACATGGCGGAGAGATGCAGGAATCGAACCTACCCGCGAAACATCGTCCCGCGATACGGTTTTGAAGACCGCTGACCACACCAGTGATCCGATCTCTCCGCGAACCGCCTACTCTATCAAACGCCCGCGAGGTTCGGTTGCAGCTTGTGGTAGCCGTTTTCGACGGCCCACAGATCGAGAGGAAGAGCGGCAAGCTCGTCGACCTCCGGAATCGCGGCAATGTCGCGTTCGAGGTCGACGATCAGGATGTAGCCCTTGCAGTTCTCGCAGGCAAGCAATCGCATGTGAGGAAATTCTCGCGCCGTGAAACTCGCGATTGTGGATTCCGATGAGGAATGACAGCCGGGACAACGCGCGCGCGGAAAAGACCGATGTCGCAGGCACAAAGCACAGATCAGTTCGAAAGCCAGGCCTTCGGCCTGCGGTTTCAGGCATCCCACTTGCGGCGCCTGCGCGCACCACGGGCAGTCCAGGTTATCGGGAAGGCTCGCTGCGTAAGGCTGTAGCGCGGCACGCATAAAGAAGTCCGTCATCGAATGGGTGATACGGACATCCCAGTAGTCACGCAGCGACGCGTCCGCGACAGACACCTCGAAATTTCGGGCGGCCTGGGCGAGCGCCGGTGGGGCAGATTCCGCCACGTAGCTGATCAGTGAGGGAATGACGGCGGTAATCCTGCTGAAACTGGACAGTTGTGGCGCGACACTTCCCTGCCATTCCGCCAGCCCCGCATAAAACGTGAGGATCTCGCGCGCCGCCGCAAACCCGCCGGCAAGAAAACGCGCCCGAAGCGCGCGTTGCTGCCACCGGTTCACGGTCGCCGGATTTCGCGATACCACTTCGCGTGATGCGATGACGCCCAGCCGGGCTTGACCCAACCCTGTGTCATCCCCCGTAAGGCGCCGGGTGTCGCCGCAGTACCCATGTAGATGTGAACGATCAGCCCCGCAATCGCGAGGATTCCCGCAAGGGGATGAATAAGGATCGCGGCCTCGCGTAGTGACCGAGACATCGATTCCGGCCACCACAGGACAATCCCGCTTAGAAGAAGCAGAACAGAGTTCAATCCCTGAAGCCAGAACAGGGACTTCTGGCCGCCGTTGAAGCGCCCCGCTTCCGGAAGAGCCGCATAATCGTGCGCCGCGTAACGATGAGCCATGCGCAGCCATCGCCTGTCGTCCTTGTCCAGACTCATATGCCGCCGCCAGGCGACGAACATCGCCGCGAAAATCACAACGAAAAGCAAACCGCCCAGGGGATGCCACGCACGGATGGTCACACCGCCGCCAAAGACCGCGGCCAGCCAGTACAGGCGAGGAGACCAGAGGGACAGTCCCGTCAGCGCAGCGTAGAGAAAGGAGAGTGCGACGATCCAGTGGATCAGGCGCTCTCTGAGGGAAAATCGTTCGACCTTATCCGTTGAGCCAATCATGATAAATCCTGCAAAGAAGAAATCTGAAATCGGACGATTGCTGTGGAGCAAATCCGAAAATTCGAAATGTAAAATCGGACGGGCGTAGATTCATTGAGGGTCCGATTTGAGATTTCGAATTTTTCGGATTTGCGATGCAGTCGTACATGAGCGTTCGCTCACAACGAATAATGAAAATCGGCACAACTCCCCTCCTCAGCCGAGGAGGGGAAAGCCAAGGCGCAGCCTTGGCTGGGGTGGTGTTGGTCAAGAAATCTATTGTTTGGCCAGCACCACGCCGGCGCTACGCGCCACCCCTGCTCGGCTGAGGAGGGGAGTCCTGAAATCCAGTCGTCGCTCACGCTGTCCAGCCTCAGCCGGACTCTATTTTCGAAGGAGGAATCGTCCGATTTCAGATTTCTTCTCCTATTCTTCCTCACGCGGACCATACTTCAGATAGTGCAGAACCGTCCCAAGAATCCCTCCGATTAACAGCGTATTCCCCACCCACTTCAGTGGTCCCTTCCACAACCACACGCTCCACGGTATTTGCGGGTCTCGCGGCAGTCCGTACATTTCAGGGTCGTCCGCTCGGGCGAGAACATACAGCACGTGCGTCCCGCCAACTCCCGGAGGGTTATAAACGCCGGCGG
>DASTBJ010000462.1:0-2691 GCA_035712125.1 Terriglobia bacterium | reverse complement strand
GACCACGAGTCTGTAAGTCAATTTGTATCGTTCGGATCGGCATGTCGAAGAAATAGTACAGGAACCCGCGCCGCCTCTGGGTTACGGTAGTAAGTAGTGGACGTTGTTACCATAAACGAGAAAACCGCAGGGCCACAAGTGCCGTTAAGACGCCCCCTGGCCTCCCGCCCGCGAGCTCCTCGGCCGCGCGGCCGTAGTCTTGAAAAACCCTTGGGCACAATCGGACGTGTCCTCACGCGCGTAGTTCGACCGCTGCAAAACACCGGTCCAGGAAAGCTACTGCGACAGTCTCTGCGTCGCAAATGTGCGCTTCGCGAAGTCACTGTCCACCTTGCGCGAGGCGGACCCGACCTGAATGGCTTCCGCCTCGCACTGCTCAGCGATCTTCATGTCGGATTCTTCTTCTCGGAGACGGAATTCGCAGAACTCGCCCAGCGGGTTTCCGCGTGGTCGCCTGACGTCGTCTGTCTGGTCGGAGACCTCGTTGACCAGGAATTCCATGAACTGCAGTGGCTTCCTGCCGGCCTCGATGCGCTGCGGGCTCGCGAAGCCGTGGTCGCGGTGCCAGGCAATCACGACTACGCTGCCGATCCGGACCTCACGGCCTTCCACCGAGTCCTGCAGGATGCCGGTGTCCTCAACCTTATCAATCGGGGCACACGTTTGCGGCGAGGCTCAGCTTCGGTGTGGATCGCAGGCGTCGACGACCTCACGGCGGGCCATCCGGATCTTGAAGCTGCGCTGGCGGGACTGGCCGAAGACGAGCCGGCAGTGTTGTTATCCCACCACCCGGATCTCTTTTGTGAGGCGGCACATGCCGGAGTCGATCTGACTTTGGCTGGCCACACACACGGAGGACAAATTACCTGGTTCGGTCAGGCACTGCTTCCGGGGCATCATCACACACAGTTTGGTTACTGGCATGGGCGACATCACGGTGACGGCGCTCACCTCCTGGTGGGACGCGGTGTTGGCGTCTGCACGCTCCCTGTCCGGATTGCGGCACCACCCGAAGTGCTCCTCATCGAATTGCGCACCACCTGCTGATCCACGTAGTACTCTGTTGCCTATCCCTTTTGGACTGAGTGCTGCCAATTCCTGACGGAGGTTAAATCATGAAGAACGTCCGCGAGTACTACATGCAATGTCTGAAAACAGAAGTACCCACCTTCATTAAGGTCCTGAAGGCCGTCCCGTCCGATCAGGCCGCGTACAGACCTCACCCGCGGAGCACTTCCGCCGGAGATCTCGTCTGGTTGCTGGCCGTGGAACTCCGCGATGCCTGCGAGTTACTCGAGCGCGGAGAAGTGAACTATGTCGAGACGCCGGCGCCAGGTGTTTCAGAGGCGGTCGCCGCCTACGAGAAGAATGCCGCAGCGCTTCAGACGCAGGTTGCGAAAGCAGACGATGCCCGGTGGGACGGACCCGCGCGGTTGAAGATGGATGGCAAGGTCGTGTGGGAAACCACTGTCGGCGACATGCTTTTTGGCTTTCTGTTTGACGCCATACACCATCGCGGCCAGCTTTCCAGCTATCTGAGACCCATGGGAGCGAAGGTGCCGTCGATCTACGGCCCGTCGGCCGACGATCCGGGGATGTAAGGCGCGAGAAAGCGATGCGATGAAGCGCGTAAGCTGTTGAGCGAAAAGGCACGGGAGAATATGTGTTTGCCTTTTCATGTCACCGCCTTACAAGGGTTTCTTTAAAACTCAATTCGCGTGAGGAGGTGTCCAATGGATTGGCAAAAGTCCAAAACAACGATTGTTGCAGTGTGTTTCCTGGCGATCACCGGTATTCAAGGGTTCGCCATGCTGTCGATGCGAAACGCGATGACCCAGCGCCTGGGGTCGATCGAAGGCAATTACGCCCAGGTTGATGAGAAAATCACCGTGCTGACATCGGATTTAGACGTCGTCGCCAAACGGCTCGGGGTCACAAGCCAGGAACTCCAGGACGCGCAGCAAATCGCGAAACAGCTCAAGCAGGAGAATTCGAAGATGCGGCAGGCGCTCACCGCAAAAGCCGACTCCAAAGCCGTCGTCGAGTTTCAGAAGGAAGCAACAACAAAGCTCAACGCCGTCCAGCAGGAAGCGACAACGAAGATCGATACCATTAACGGCGAAGTGCAGGTCGTCCGCACAGATCTGGACGCAACCCGAAGTGATCTCGTTCTGGCCCGTTCGGATCTTAACAGCACCCGCTCCGACCTCAATGCAACCCGCGACGAAGTGGCGAACAGCCGCCGCGACCTCGGCTCACTGATCGCGCGGAATTCGTCAGAACTGGCGGAACTCCGAAAGAAGGGTGAACGCGACTACGTCGAGTTTGATATTCCCAAGGAAAAGAAGTTCAGCCGCGTCGGCGACGTTCTGGTTCAGCTCAAGAAGACGGACGTCAAAAAGCAGAAATACGAAGTGGTCATCAACGCCGATGACAGTTCCATCGAGAAGAAGGACCGCACCGCGAACGAACCTGTGACGTTCCTTGTAGGCCGGGACAAGGCTCGTTACGAGCTTGTGGTTAACCATGTCGATAAGGATCGGATCCGCGGATACGTCAGTTCGCCGAAGGACAGACTGACCGCCGGAGAGACGCTGAGGCTGCAGTAGCTAGTCAAATACAAAAGACAATTTCGAAATCGGACGAACGGAAAGCTCAAATCCCAAATTGCAAATCTTAAATCGGACCGTC
>DASTBJ010000461.1:0-12126 GCA_035712125.1 Terriglobia bacterium | reverse complement strand
TCAGCTTTTGTCACCACATTGAAGGTCTGCAGGCGACTATTTACTTCCATCCCTCTGCCAAACCAAAGGAGCCGGGATCGCTTGTCCAAATGAACGTTCGCCGGGATTTTTCAATCCCCCGGCAGCAGCAGTGATCAACGCGATCTGCCCCCCGGTGCTTGATTTGCGTGAGACTTTTGCAGCGGCGTATGATGCCGGACATTAACACTACCGAAAACGGGGGATTGAAACGTGAAAGCACCAGCGGTTTGGCGGAAGGGCACGTCGGCTTTGACTTTGGCGCTCCTGCTCGGGTTCAGCCTTATTCAAACCGCGAGTGCCCATAAGGGACTTCTGACCCTCCAGCAGGATCCGAAACAGTGGGTGATGCCGAATGGCAACTATTCCGGTTGGAATTACAGCCCGTTGGATCAGATCAACCTGACCAATGTGAAGAACTTGTCGATGGCGTGGAGTCTACAGCTCGGCATCCAGGACTCGCTTGAAGCCCAACCGCTGGTGATCGGCAACACGATGTACATCGTTACGCCAAAGCCCAACTATGTCTATGCGCTCGACCTGACTCGTGACGGAGTGATCAAGTGGGAATTCCGGCCGGAAATGCCGCAGCTCGAATTAGCGATCAAAGCCTCCTGTTGCGGCGCGCAGACCCGCGGCATTGCATATGCGGACGGCAAGATCTTTCTCGCGACGCTCGACGGCCAGGTTATCGCACTGAATGCGGATAACGGACAGGTCGTCTGGCGGGTAGACAACGCCGCCAACCTCGCGAACGGTGAAAGCGTGACGGCCCCGCCGCTCCTGGTGAACGACAAGCTCATCGTCGGTGTCGCCGGTGGAGAGAAGGGCGTGCGGGGCTACGTGACGGCGTACAACATCAACACGGGCAGCTTGAGATGGCGCTATTACAGCATGGGGCCGAACAACGAAGTCGGCATTGGAGCCCGATTCAAACCGGTTTACCCCGACGATCAGATTCCGAATCCCGCACTCGATTCCTGGTATGGCGACTCCTGGCGACGCGGCGGAGGTTCAATCTGGGGATGGTTTACCTATGACCCCGACTTGAACATCTTCTATTACGGCACCGGCAACTGCGGACCGTGGAACCCCGACTATCGCAGGAAATGGGGCGAAGTCGACCTGGACGAGAAGGGCGGGTTGAAAAGCTACCGCAATAATTACTGTTCGTCGATTCTGGCGCGCGACGCCGACACGGGTGATCTCGTGTGGGCGTATAACGTTACGCCGCAAGACCAGTGGGACCTCGATGAGCCCAGTGCGAACCTTCTGATCGATCTTCGCATCAACGGCATTGTCCGGAAGACTCTCGTCCGGCCGGCGCGCAACGGCTACTTTTACGTTTTCGATCGCGGCACGGGCCAGTTGCTTCTCAAGCCCTGGAATTTCGTCTACAACGACCTCATCAAAGGCGTCGATATGGAGACCGGCCGGGCGCTGTACGACATTGGCAAGATCATGTTCACGAAGCTCGAAGACCGGCAGAAGTATTTGCCGGACGTTAAGGACATTAATGTGGCCTGGTGCCCCGGAATCAATGCGAGAAACTGGTTTCAGGATGCCTATTCTCCGCGCACAGGACTGGTGTATACCCCCGTTAATAACGGCTGTAGCACGCAAAGAGTAGTTGAAGGCAAATATAACCCACCGAACAATTACACGCTGCGCGAGGGCGCCGGCACGCCGCCAAGACCTGTAGATCGGGCCGGAGAGCTGCAGGCTAATGACCCGGTTACCGGAAAGACCGTGTGGAGCGTGCCTTGGAAAATCGGCAACTCCGTGCCGGTGATGGCGACCGGGGGCGACCTTGTCTTTCAAGGCGGTCCCAATGAAGGAGTGTTCCGCGCGTTCAACGCCCGTACCGGAGAAATTGTGTGGACCTTCCGAACGGGCAGCAACTTTCGAAACTCGCCGATCAGCTATGCCGGTCCCGATGGCCGTCAGTACATAGCGGTGATTAGCAGCCAGCTTGGGAACAACGAAAGAATCGCCGAAGACGCCGCTCCGGATGCCGGCGGGCGTTTCCGCCGTTCCGGCACGACGCTCTACGTCTTCGCGCTCCCGCGCTAGCTTCAAAGCTGCCGGCGACTTCACCCTGCTCAGTTCGTCAAGGTCACCGCAACTCAGCCTATCAGGGTGTTAAGGCGGGAATAGCCGGATCGGCTGACGGGCAGGCGGGTGCCGTCGCGGAGGATAGCCGCATGGCTGTCTTTTGCGTAGAGTTCGAGCCTCGCCAGGCGATCGACATTGAGAATGTAAGAACGGTGAATGCGCACAAATCGCGCGGGATCCAGCGCAGCTTCTACATCGGCAAGCGTCTGCTGTTTCAGATAGCGTTTGCCTTCAGCTCGAAAGCAGACATAGTCGTCCTGCGCTTCGACGTAGTCGATTCTTGACATCGGCACGACGTGCACATCGCCACCGTCGCGGATGAGAATCCGATCCGCTCTCGTACCGGGAGGCCGTGCTTCAGCAACCAGCGCTGCCGTGGTAGTGGGTTCGCCCCGATCAATCTTCTTCCGAGCGCGAGCCAGCGCCTCCCCCAGTCGCTCCACGCTGAAGGGCTTAAGCAGGTAATCGATCGCGTGGACGTCGAAAGCCTTGATCGCATACTGGTCGTAAGCCGTAATGAAGATGACATTCGTTTCACGCTCGATCAGCTCAAGCACTTCGAACCCGTCGAGCCGAGGCATCTGGATGTCGAGGAGCAGAAGATCCGGTTTCAGTTCCGTGACGGCCTTGACAGCTTCAAAGCCGTTTCTGCATTCCGCAACAATCTCAATGTCGATCGAGTCCTTGAGGTATTCGCGAACCAGCGAACGCGCGAGATCCTCATCGTCGGCAACCACGATGCGCAGAGGCTTCATTAGGTTTCTCCGAGTTTTATGCAGGGAAAGCGAAGGCGCACCTGAAAGCGGCCCTCGTCACGCGACACATTGACATTAGCCTGACCCGGGAACAACCGAGCCAGCCGCGACTTTACGTTTTCGAGTCCCAACCCGGCGCCTGTCAGAACTTTCTCCGAGGCATGAGGATCAACGGGATTCTCGAGCAGAATTTCAATAGCCGGCCCCTCGCGCTGCAGGTCAAGCCGCACAGTGCCGCCCTCAATCAGCGGCGCGATTCCGTGTCGAATGGCATTCTCGACGAGAGGCTGGATAAGCAGCGGCGGAACCAGGCACCCATCACATTCCGGGTCCACGCTTCGCTCGACGGACAGGCGCTTGCCATACCGTATCTTCTCAATGTTCAGGAAGCCTTCGACCAGACGCAACTCTTCAGAGACAGGAATCTGCTGCTTCGCTCCCAGCACCAGCGAGGTTCGCAGGAAATCGGCGAGCAACAGGCACATGCTTCGTGCGCCCTGAGGGTCCGATACCGTGAGCGCGCTGATGGAATTCAGGCTGTTGAAGAGGAAATGCGGATCTATCTGCGCCCTCAGGGCTTTAAGTTCGGCTTCGCGCGCGAGCACCTGGAGTTCAAGGGCGCGTTTCTCAACGCCGCGCGATGCATCCAGGGTGACCAGCAGGTAGTGCACCGCGGCGGCAAGCAGGAAAAGCATCACGCCGTTGAGAAAAATCGGCGTGAACTGCGTGTTATAGCGCTCGCTCAATCCCTGGAAATCGACCCACGGTTCGATGGACAGAGTCCAGACCGCACCGACGGCAAACCACACGGCGCTCGACAGCACCGATGCTATGGAAAGTGTGGTGAGCAGCCGAAGCACGGTCTGATCCCGCATCGGCACTGCGAGGCAGACGTACCACGCACTCAAACACATGAAGGCATAAAGCAGGGACATGGGCAGCACGATAAGTGCAGCCTCTGCCCATGATGCAAACCCGCGTTTGAGGACAGCGGTGAGGATTGCTGCGATGGGAATCCAGGCCAGCAGGTAGAGTGCCAGCCGTTGCCGGTTTTCGAGAATGGGATGCACGTTAGTTGAAGACCGTTACGCCGCCCATTATCGCGGTGCCGTTGATCACGAGTCGTTGCGTACCCACCGTGACTCTGCTCGTGCGATCCTGATACCCGCCGAGAATCGGCGTAAACCGAGGCTCGACAATCCATCCGTCAGGAACTTGAATTTCGAGTCCACCCATCAATGTGAATATATCCAGCACCGCTTCATTGTCCTGGATCTGAGCTTCACGGAGGTCAATCTTCCCGCCGCCCATGATTGCGGTCAGGTCGCCGCCCCGAAAGCGCGGCGAGGGGCATCGGCGGTTGAACGATCCGAGGATTACTGTGGCTCGAATGTAATCGCTGGAATCCGTGTTTTGCGGGGTTCCCATGGTTCGACGATCAAATCTACTGTGTGTGTTACCCCTCTCGGAACTACCCCTCTGTGGGTCGTCCATTGGACCTGCTTGCGATGATGATGATGGTGGTGGCGGTGGTGGTGCCGGCGGAGCGTATCGGGTCCGCTGGCCCTTCATGAGAATCGCGACTCCAATCCAGATCAGAATAGCCGGACCGATCCACCGTTTGAAGCCGAAGCTCCAAAGATCTAGGGCACTCAGGAAGAAGAAGGATCCCAGCACAATGAAGAACAGCCCCGCGCCCATCCCGTCCTGAGGGCCGCGGCGCGACAACAGCAAAGCTCCGATGCCGATGAAGAGCGCGGGCACCCAAAAACGATGTATCAGCGAGAACGGGAACGTCGGGAAGATGTGCATCGTATTCATCAACAGGGCGAACCCGATCAGGACGATGATCAGCCCCGCCACTTCCCGGCCGGAGTTGTTGTCAGTCTCACGCATCACGACTCACTCCGGTCACTCAGATTCTGGCACTCCCGGCCACAACCGATGATTGTGAAAACGCCGAACCAGATGAGCAGTATCGGCCACAACAGACCGGGAACCCCGATGGGCAGGAAACCCAAGGTACTCGAGAGAAAAAGGACGCCGGTACCGATCCAGAACGCGGCGTTCACCCAGGCCGATGGCCCTCTAAACAGGACCAGGTGCTTGATGCCAACCAGTACAAGCAAAGCGGGCCACCACTGAGACAGCAACGGGCGAACCGGGAAGAGGTTCAGATTCCCGATCAGGAGAATCACTCCAACGGTCAGGAAGAGCAGTCCCGCAAAAACGCCTGTCTCCGGCCGGTTATGGCGCCTTCTCATCATGCATCAAGCCTCCGCGGCCCAACTTACGGGTTTCGGAAGCCCCTCACCATGACTTTTCGGTGAGTAGCGGGTGTTTACCGGTAAGCGAACCCACAAAGCAGACAACCTATCCTAGAGCGCCGACGGCGGCCAGCGCGACCTGCTCGTCCTGCGCGGCGGTGCCGCCACTAACACCCACGGCACCAATAACTTTGCCTTCGATCGTCACAGGGACACCGCCCTGAAGCGGCAGAAGACCCTCGATGGCGAGAAAGACGGTCCGGCCTGCGGTCACCATGTCTTCCAGCGCTTTTGTCGGCCGCTTGAAGTTCGCTGCCGTGCGCGCTTTGTTATGAGCAACAGCAATGCTGCCCGGTTGTGTATCGTCCAGTCTTTCGAAAAGGATCGTGTTTCCCGCAGCGTCGACAATGGCGATCGCCATATTCCAGCCGTTCTTTCGAGCCTCGGCCTCCGCAGCAGCCATCATCGTTTTTGCGGCTTCAAGGGTGATGTATTTGGTTGTGCCCAGCATAATGGTGGAGATGGTACAGCCCCTCGTTCTCGCTTCACAATCTCCACGCCGCAAGGAATTACTCGAAGTTTTAGGCATTCCGTTTTCGATCGTTGTTCCGGAAACCGACGAACGGCCTCGACCGGCAGAATCTCCTGAGGATTATGTGGTTCGGGTCGCGCGCGAAAAAGCCCTGGACGTGTCTTTGCGTGTCGTTAACTCCGTCGTCTTGTCAGCCGATACGGTCGTTACAATTGACGGCCACATTCTCGGGAAGCCGCGCGATCGCAGTGATGCCATCCGAATGTTGACGCAACTGTCCGGACGCGAACACCAGGTCTTTACGGCTGTTTGTGTTCTGGATCAGAGCGGTGATCAGATCCGTGAGGCACTGGAAAAAACCGCTGTTTCATTCCGCCAGTTGACGGCTCAGGAGATCGAGGATTATGTACGACGGGAAGACGTCATGGACAAGGCGGGAGCGTACGCAATTCAGGGATTTGCGAGTGTCTTCATTCCGAGGATTTCAGGGAGTTACTCCAACGTGATGGGCTTGCCGCTGGCTCTCGTCTACGAACTGCTGGGGTCTACTTCTCTTTCGGATCGTCGTCCTTCATCGACTTCTTGAAAGTCTTAATGCCGTCTGCGACTCCTTTCGCCATTTCGGGAATTCTTCTCGCACCGAACAAGAAGAGAAGGATGACCGCGATGAATAACATCTCCATCGGTTTCAGACCGAAGATCTGGGCGGCCAAATCCAAGCGATTCATAAGTCCTCCTGAAAAAAAGCAGTTTCAGTATACAGGACGCTTCTTTAATTCGTCCAACTGTAATCCCAGAGGTAAGGAGTCTTCGGATAGACGGGGCGCTCAGGGATGACGATCTTATATTTCAGGCCCATCTGAGCGGCTATCAGCTTGTAAATAGAGCCATCAGGCTCACGATAAACCAGATAGTTATAGTTCTGAGATGCGCCCGTTTGACGATCCTGGTCCAGGATTCTCCCCCGACGAAAGGGTTCGGCAAGGAGCTTTGCGACCTCCGACGGCATCGGACCACGGAGCGCTGTCGCGTCGCGGTCCGGAGTGACGAGGACGAGTTCGTGCAACGCCTTGGCATCTTTGGTTTCCATAGCCCGCATGAACGCTTCTGCAGCTGCCAGTGGCGGTTCATAGACAAAATAGTAGTAATAGCCCAGCGCACTGGAACCCGCGGCAAGCACTCCAAAAAAGAACAGCACGGACAGGCGTCGCGGATGTCTCATCGAACGACTTTTCGTTGCTTCTTTCTTTCGGCCTCTATCCTGGGCCGGTATTCGTCAAATCCAGGACGATCCATCAGGCAAAACGTCAGCTTCTTGCCGTATTCGACGCCTGGCTGATCAAAGGCGTCGATATCATAAAACTCACCGGCATAAGCAGTCATGTACTGAGAGAACATTATGAGACTGCCCATCGCGGCCTCATCAACCTTATCAACTGTGACGGTACTGTTGGGCCGTCCGGCCTCCGTAATTGCCATCTCGGTTGCCTGGCGTTCTGCTGCAAACAGGTCCGCCAGCGTTCGGCCCTGGAGATAGCCCATGGAATCAAACGTCCCGTAAGGATGTTCGATCTTCATCGCGTCGTTAAATTGCCGAACGGACCACAGCAGAAGCGATTTGTCGTTAGGCCCTTCAATGAACAGTTGCAGCTGGGAGTGCTGGTCGGTAACGCCGAGAGCCGCCGTCGGGGTTTGTCCACAATGAACTTCGCGCTGGCGCCGGTCAAACTTCTTGCCGAGACTCTCGCCCCAGAGTTGCTTAAACCAGAAGGCAAACTTCCAGAGCGCCTGGGAGTATGGAAACAGCACGAGAATTGATTTTCGCAGTTGATGATCGAGAACCCACTGCACGAAAGCTGCCGTGAGAGCGGGATTTTCCGCAAAGGGTTTACGCGCCTGGGTTGCTGCCTCCGCAGCGCCACGCATCATCGCCTGCACATCCAAACCAAGCAGTGCCGCGGGCAGTGTTCCCACTGGAGTCAGGACGCTGAATCGTCCGCCGACGTTCCGAGGGATTTCGAACACTGGGAATCGCTCCTGGCGGGCAATGGCGAGAAGGTCTCCCTTTTCGGGGTCGGTGGTGACGGCGATGCGTTCCCGCAGACCGGACGGACCCAGTGCGTCGACCATCCATTTGCGGACAATCGCAAACGTCGCCATCGTCTCCGCGGTAACTCCGGATTTCGCGATGACGTTGACAAACGTATCTGCCGGATTCAGCGCTTCCAGAGAGCCCGCGATAAAGTCTGGATCGATGTTGTCGAGAACAACGAGCTTTCTGGATTCCCCGGGACGGGCCAGCGCAGACTCCAGGGCTGCCGGTCCCAGCGCCGATCCTCCAATGCCGAGAATGACAATGTTCTTGAAGGCATGCTCTCGCGCGAAGCGGAGGACGTCGCTGACAGGTTTTTCTGCGAGAGGCAGATTTGCAAAGCCGAGCTTCCCATCTTTATGCGCAGTCTCGACGGCTTCAACAGCACGATGAGCGGAGGCGGTCGCCGCCGAGAAGGCTGACTCAGGGATGCCGTGGCTGCCCACGGCGCTTTCCAGAACGTTCGTGTAGTCGTAGGTGATCATGCGCTTCAGCTTTCCTTATCCCCAAACCAGTTCCGCGGTTCCACCCTTATAGCCCCGAAGTCCGATAGCTTCACCAGGCCGGGGCGTGCGCGGCGCGGCTTGCTTACGTACTTCCTGCGCGTGTAATGAACTTCTACTTTCGGCGAATTCCGCGCCTGCGAGAAATAGGCCGCAAGCTCTGCGGCCTTAAGCAGCACGTTGTCGGGAAGCGCCTTGACCTTTCCAGGATTTCGAACGATGACATGCGAGCCGCTGTAGTCGGCCACGTGCATCCAGAAATCGTCGGGACCAGCTACCTGAAATGTAAGGATATCGTTCTCGCGGCTGTTCCGACCGATGAGGATGTCAAAGCCATCGATGGTTACACTTCTATAGCGCGGTGCGACAGGCCCCCCCGGCTCCTGGAGGATTGGCCGAGTCTGTTCGGACGCGACGCGGTCCGCAATCGCGAGCCATGTATCCCAGTCCTTGATGGCCTGTAGCCTTCGAATCCGCTCGGTGATGGCTGCATTCCGGGCATGCACCTCAGCGAGTTGTCTGGCTACCATTTGTTTCCCGCGCCCCGCTTTTTGCTGCCGTTTGAACATTCGCTCGATGTTTTCACGAAGCGTGATAGTGGGATCGAGGACTACTGGAACCTCCCGCGGCGGGTCAGCGAAATAATCGGTGACGACAATTTCCTCATAGCGCTGGTCCAGCTTGTTGCCGCTCGATGTGAGAAGTTGCGCGCTTTTGCCGAGCTGTTCGGCTTCTTCAGCTTGTTTCTGCTCGCGCATCAAACGCTTGTTGCGTTCAGCAAGTCGTTTGGAAGCGGAGCGCAGATCGCGAAGCAGCGGCAGTTTCGCCTGCTCGAGGAGAGTACGGCTTTCGATCTCGTCCAAATAGAAACGCGCGGCGTCGGCGATCTTCCCGAACTCGCGGGAGCTATGTGAACGTTCGAGCGATAACAATTCCACGGGGCTGATCACGGCCCTTCCGAGCGCTCGGAGATCGTTCTGTTCGAGAATGTGGCCGAGCGGCTTTTCCGTGTAAATCCGCGCGCCGTGAGAGGGCGCCTGCACCTGCCGGACCATGTCGCGGATCTCCTCGGTGAGCGTGCGTCCGCTCCTCCGATGTCGAAACAGAATCTCTTCTGCGAATACCGGACCCAGTCCGGCGACGTGCGAAACAAGCCACTCACGGGTTCGCCCCGGCTCCTGAAGTTCAGGCACCTCTTCCGCAAGGACTCTTTCCAACTCGATCTTGTCCCCGGATCGCGGGAAACAGTAGGTCTCAAACTCCGAGATGCCGTGTTGTGGCGTGATCGAAAGAAAGGAAGACAAAACACGACGCTCGCCATCCAGAAGCACGATGTTCGGCGCATTCGGGATGAGTTCCAGAAGCAGCGACATGGTCTCCAGTTCCTTCGACGGTACGGCAGTGTGGAATACCAATTCGAGGACGCGCTCCGAAAGCGACTTTCGAAAATCGATGAGTTCTGCAGAAGTGAAGTGTTTGCGAAGCACCATCAAAAAGTCAGAGTTGGGCGCTTCCATTGGCGGCTTCGCCTCGGACCCGTAGAAGGCAGGAAAGCGTGCGTCCACGATCAGTTTCAGGGATGGCAATTTTGTGGATCGCGTCTGGAGGATAAAGCCGTTCGGCTGATGCTGAATGACACGACGGATAATGCAACCGTCGAGCGATGGCCGCAGGTTCTCCGCGAGTGCTATCAACGCGAAGTTTTCCATGGGGCTATTCTAAAGCTTCTTGAGATACGTACCCGAAACTTTGTCCGTCCAGGTGAGGTGCTCAGGATCCACAAGTGCCCAGACGAAACCAAGCATCAACGGCACGATCGAAACGAAGTATCCAAACCCTCGCATGCAGGCGGTTTTCGGCTCGAGGGGAACGCCTTCGCGGTTGACCGCGAGCAGCCGGCGCATTTTCATGCCGGGCGTCTGACTGGCGGCCAGCATGAAGAGCAGAAAGTAGATTCCCAACATCAACAGGAAGCCCGCCAGGTAGACACCGACGATGCGTTTGTCCACGGGTGCGTTCTGAGGCATCTGAAAGTAGGTTGTCGCCACGAAGACAAGGTAAACGGCAGCGACTATGCCCATGTCGGTCAAATCTGCCAGGAGGCGCGACGAAAGCAGACTGCGTTGATACTCCGGAAAGGTGAAAGGCAGGGAAAGGGCAGCTTCGTCGAAATCCAGCTCAGGCTGTTCCTGTGAGATATCGATGATCGTTCGCTTGATTTTTCGATCCATACCGGCCGAGATTCTACCACGTCCTTCTATGGCATACTCCCAAACGGCATGCTGCTTTTTTCTCTCGCGCTGACACTACCGCTTCTCGGGGTTTCCCAACAGGGAAGGTTCGAAATAGAGTGCGGGGACGGCACACGGCCGCTCGAGAGAGTGGTCCAGGCGGGGGAAGGTCCACTACGGTGCTCGGACGGCGCCACAGTTATTTATGAGAACATGCGCGTGGACTCGGATTGGATGGAGTTCAATCCGGTCACCAAACAGATCACAGCCGGAGACAAGGTTCACTTTCGAAGGGATCAGGAGGATCTTCGAGGCGGCAGGTTTTCGTTCAATATCGACACAAGAACCGGCTCGCTTACGGAAGCCACCGGACAGATGGAAGGCTGGTATTTGACGGCCAGCGAAACCCAGCGAATGTCCGACGGCCAATGGTATCTGACGAAACCGACGTCCACGGCATGCGCGGGAGACTGCCCCTTCTGGCGCTTCACGTGGAGGGAAGCGACTGTCAGGCCAGGTGACAGTGTTACGGGAAAAGGAATGGCGCTGCGATTCCGCAACCTACCTGTCTTCTATTTTCCAAAGGTCACCGTGCCTACGCGCTCCAAGGAGCGCTCGTCCGGATTTTTGATGCCGTCCGTCAGTCTATCGAGCCTGAAGGGCAGTGGTATCCGGCAGGGATTCTTCTGGGTTCTTGGCCGCAGCTACGACGCGACGCTGATGGGCGAGTACTACACAAAGCGCGGATCTACCGGGACGGTGGACTTTCGCGGCGTCCCCAGCGACAGGTCCAGCGTGAATGTCGATACGCTCTTCGCCATCGGGCAGGGTGACCAGATCGGCGGGTATCGAACGCACATTCGAACGATTTCGTCGTTTGGAACCGACTGGCGGGGTGTGATCAATGCGGACATTACAAGCGGATTTCGGTTTCGGCAGATTTACGAAGACGGCTTCAGCGCCATTTCGTCGCCGATTGAGAAATCGACCGGATTTTTGACCCGTAACACTGCCCGGCTCAGCACGAACTTCGTGTACAACCGCACGGGCGTCTTCTACGACAACGAGGGAACCACAATGCTGCGGAAATTTCCGGCAGCAGAACTGCAAGTGCCCACCAACGACATCGGGGGCAGAATCCCCGTTTATCTCAGCCTCGAAGGCGGCATTGCCGCGACCGCGCGTCGCGACACGCGCATCAGCACACCGCCGCTGATGCAGCGTGTGGACGTTCGTCCTTCCATCGAAATTCCGGTGCTGCGTTCCAGTCTCCTGACCTGGAGCCACCAATTTGGAGTCCGCGGCACGGTCTATTCCCATTCCCTCACCCCGGACGTTGACCAGAACGCGCTCGCTAGAGGCGTATTTGACTACACCATGACCATTGGCGGACCCCAGATCGAAAGGGACTTTGGAACCTGGAAACATGTTTTCGAGCCCACCATTGAGTATCGATATGTGACGGGTGTGGATCAGTTCCGAGACACAATCATCGTGGACGAGTACGATCTGATCGCAAACACCAACGAAATCGAATACGGCATTACGAATCGCTTCTTCGCCGGTCACGAATTCCTGACCTGGCGGATCGCGCAGAAGATGTATTTCGATCC
>DASTBJ010000460.1:0-7477 GCA_035712125.1 Terriglobia bacterium | reverse complement strand
AGGCAGCGAATAGTCCCTCCACAAAGTCGTCCGCGGAAAATTCCACAAGGTCGTCGATCTTTTCGCCCACGCCGACAAACCGGATGGGAATCTTCAGCTCCCGCGCGATCGCCGTGACGACACCACCCTTCGCAGTCCCGTCAAGTTTGGTGAGGATCAGCCCCGTCACCCCGGCGCTCCTGGTGAACTCCTTCGCCTGCGTCAATCCGTTCTGTCCCGTCGTTGCATCCAGAATGAGCAGAACCTCGTGCGGCGCTCCCGGGATTTCGCGCTTTGCCACACGCGTCATCTTCTCCAGTTCCGACATCAGGTTGTGTTTCGTATGCAGCCGCCCTGCCGTGTCCACGATGAGAACATCGACCTTCTTCGCCTTTGCCGATTGCAGCGCATCGTACAAAACCGCCGACGGATCCGCGCCCGGCTTCTGTTTGATCAACGGAACACCGGACCTCGTCGACCACACTTCGAGTTGTTCGATGGCCGCCGCCCGGAAGGTATCCGCGGCGCACAACATGACGCTTTTGCCTTCGCTGCGGAATCGATGAGCGAGTTTGCCGATCGTGGTCGTTTTGCCTACACCGTTCACGCCCACCATCAGGATGACGAAAGGGCCATCGTCAGCGGACGACTTCAGCGCCGCATCATTGATGCTGAGAATCTTTCTCAGTTCCGCCTTCACGGCGCCCCGAAGTTGGGCCGGATCCTCGAGCGTCCTTCGTGATACCTGATCCCGGATCGAATCGAGGATTTCCGCCGTCGTACCGACCCCGATGTCCGCACCGATCATGATGGCTTCCAGTTCTTCCAGCATTTCGGGGTCGATCTCTTTTCGACCCACAACGAGATCCTGCATCCGCTCCGTAAAGTTCTCCTGCGTTTGCCGGACAGCATGTCTGATTTTTTCGAAGACCCCAGGCTCTGCCTGTTCCGTCTTCTCCTTCTTGCCGCCAAAAAGATTGAAGAAGCCCATTATTCTTCCTTAAGTTTGCGTTCCATCAGATCCGCGAGCGCGACCGGCGGACGCAGCCCTTCGTGGAGGACTGCATACATCTTCTCCGCAATCGGCATCTCAATGCCAAGACGTTGAGCAAGCTGCACGATGGATTTTGTAGTCCGGATACCCTCGGCAATAGACCGCGTGCCGGCTGTGATCTGTTCAATCTCGCGGCCGCGACCCAGTTCAAGTCCGAGACGACGATTGCGACTGAGGTTCCCATAAGCAGTCAGTACAAGATCGCCTAGTCCGGCCAGGCCATACAAGGTTTCGCGAGTGCCTCCGCAGGCAATAACCAGGCGCGTGATTTCGGCAAGACCGCGCGTCACAAGTGCGGCCATCGCATTGGATCCCAGCCCGAGGCCATCGGCCACTCCGGCCGCAATGGCTATGGTATTTTTCGCGGCGCCGCAGAGTTCAACGCCGGTTCTGTCGGCGTTGGTATAAAGGCGAAAGCGGGGTGTCGAAAGTTCCGTCTGGAGCCTTTGCCGCAGCCTTTCGTCCGGCGATGAAATAACCAGCGCTGCCGGTTCGCCACGTGAGACCTCGGGAGCAAACGTCGGTCCCGAAAGGACGGCAACCTGCGCGATCGATGGCGCCGCCGTTTCCTCAATTATTTCCGACATGCGTCGCAACGTATCGTTCTCGATGCCCTTGGTGGCGCTAACGAATACCGCATCTGTCGAGACGATCGGCAAAACCTGTGTCGTGACCGAACGATAGAAATGCGAAGGAACCGCGAGTATGACGACGCCGGCATCCCGGACGACATCGCCGATCGCGTTGCTGATCTCGACCGTGTCCGGTATGTGAACTCCTGGCAGATAGACCGCGTTCTCGCGCGTGCGGTCCATCGCGAGCGCGAGGTCGCTGTCGTGGACCCATAAGCGCACCGTTCGATTGGCGCGAGCTTGCGTTACGGCCAGCGCCGTTCCCCATCCTCCGGCGCCGATGATCGCCAGGGAAGTCACAGCGGATATTCCTTCAGCTTCGTGTACAGCGATCCGCCCGGCTGGAGAGTGCTTTGATAAAGATGAACGCGGTCCGCCTGGAACGTGCCGAACTCCGTCTCCACGAAGGGTTCCGCTGTTTTCACCAGCGTACTTTCCAGGCGGGACTCCTTTGTTCGAGCCAGCGTCAGGTGGGGGCGAAAGGCGCGGTTTTCGCGGTCGAAGCCGGCGAGCACGAGCCGGGACTCCACCTCGGTTGCAAGGCGCTCCATTGTCGGACACTCAACGCCAGCCCAAAGAACGCGTGGCGAGCGTTTCCCCGGAAAGAATCCAAGCCGGCGTACGGAGATCGAAAGAGGTTTCCAGCTCAAACCGGTCATAGCGTTGTCGATATCTTCCCGGCGTTTCGCGGGAATTTCGCCGACGAATTTCAGCGTGATGTGAATCGAGTCGGTTGCAACCCACCGCGCGGAGTTGGATGCCTGGCGCAGTCGATCCTGCATGGCAGCCAGGCGTTGGCGTATCTCGTGAGGGACATCAATCGCAATGAAGACCCGCATCTACATCTCCAGAAGAACGCGTCGCGTCATGTTCAGCGCTGCCTGCGAGGCCTGCCATCGAATGCGATCCCGGCTTCCCGGGAACAGCAGCGCCTGGTGTTTGGTTGCTCCAGGAGCTGCGACAGCGATATGAACGGTTCCTACGGGCTTTTCGGGAGAACCACCCGAAGGCCCGGCAATACCCGTAATGCCCACGCCAATCGTCGTTCCGATTCTTTCGCGAACGCCTTCCGCGAGCCCGCGCGCCACCTCTTCGCTGACGGCGCCCTGCATCTCCAGCAGCAGCGGTGGGATGTCGGCGAGACTGATCTTCGATTCGTTGCTGTAGGTCACAATGCCCGACATGAAATATCTTGAGCTGCCTTCGACCGAAGTCAGCCTCTCGGCAAGCATGCCTCCGGTGCACGACTCAGCAACAGCGATGGTTGCCTGCTTGCTCACGAGGCTCGCGCCCACCACTTCTTCCAACGACTGCTCGGTATTCGTGAAGATGTACTCACGCAGTTCCTGTTCGATTTCGCCGGCAAGTTCCTGGACGGCACGTTCCGCCTCTTCTGCGGTTTTCGCCGGCGCGGTCAGCCGGACATCCACCTGTCCCGGTTTGGAGAGAACGGTTGTGCTGATGTTTCGGAATTTCTGATAGATGGGAGCGATACGCGCGTCCAGCGCGGACTCCGGCAGACCCGTCGTCCGAAAGATTCGACGCGCCAGCGCCATGCCTCCTGCAAGTTTGCGCAGCCTGGGCAGGCAGGCTCCTTCAAACATCGGCATCAGCTCTGATGGGGGGCCTGGCAACAGCACGACATGGTTCCGATCCGTTCCGATCCAGAGTCCGGGCGCCGTGCCGTTTTTGTTCTCGAGCACTTCGGACCCGGTAAGGATCAGCGCCTGCCGTGCATTATTTTTAGGCATCTCGACGCCGCGGGCTTTGAAGCGGTTTTCGATCGTCTTGAGGCTGGCGTCATCGAGGACCAGTTGTCGCTGCAGGACTCGCGCCACGACTTTCTTTGTAATGTCATCTTCTGTTGGGCCCAGTCCTCCGATCGCAATGATGATGGGCGTCCGCTCAAGGCACCCTTTCAACGCGCGCTCGAGATAACTCTCGTCGTCTCCGACGATGCATTTCATGGCGACGGAAATGCCGATCTCATTGAGCTGCCGGGTCAGGTACATCGAGTTCGTATCGACGAAATTCGGCATGAGCAGTTCCGACCCGATCGCGATGATCTCGGCGGACAACATAACCGTCAGGGAAGGGGCTTGCCGGTGACACCCAGCGGCACAGAGAACAGCGATCCGGACTCCGCAACGATCAGGTTGTCGTCGAAATCAAATGCAATGCCGACGAGATTAATGCCTGCCACAACGGGCTCGGGGTTTTCTTTGTCCTTAAACCGAAGGATGCCGCGGCGACCACGGTAGGATCCCACGACATAGAGGGCTCCTTCGATGTCGACGGCCAAGCCCTGAGGGCGGCCGAGTCCGGTGAAGAATCGCTCCACCTGTCCGGCGGGAGATATGCGGTAAACGCAGTCAAAGCTGGAGGTTGTTGGGCCTGTCACGTAAAGGTGATCGTCGAGGCCGAAGGCGAGGTGGTAGGCCGCGATGCTGGGCTCCAGCGTTGCGAAAACGAAAATTTCCTTATCAGGGCTGATTTTGAAGATGCTGCCGCTGCGGTCGCCGACGTAAAGATTGCCTCCCCGGTCAAACGCGATACCAGTCGCGATGCCCATCCCCTCCAGATACAGCTGCACGGTACCGGCGGAGTTGACGGTATAGATGCTGCCGTCGTACCGGCTTGACACGAAGAGGTCGCCGGTCAGATTGAAGGCGAGACCGGTGGCGTTCATGATCTCGGTCGCGAAAGGCGTGACCGCTCCTTTTGGCGTCACCTTGTACACCGAGACCGGCGTCTTCTGACCCCGGCGGTTGCTGTAGGTGACATAGATGTTTCCTTCAGCATCGATCGCCGGATTCGCTACAGGGTGCAAATTGCTCGCAAGCCGTTTTCCGACTTCATAACGAAACGACGCGCTTGCGCTGCCGTTTTTGGTGATACGCAGGTCGGAAGTGCCTGTATCGGCAGAGGATTCGGGGACCTTTACCACGATGCGCTCACTTGAAGCCGAAGTGACCTGTCCGGCGAAGTCTCCGAAGCGGACTTCCGGTATGGAGGTTCCCTGCAGGGTGATCCCGGAACACTGGATCGTCACTTCGCCCCCCGGCAGAGCGGCCATGGGCGACACGCTTCTGATGATGATTTCTTTCACGTTTTTAAATGCCGAAAGCCCACCGAAGCATAGTCAGCGCAGCCAAAGCATACAACCCGGCACCGACGTCATCGGCGATGACGCCCGCACCGCCAGGCAGACGCTCCAGATGGCGTACAGGAAAGGGCTTCACTATATCGAAAAGTCGAAATAGTGCGAACCCTGTAACAACGGAGACCCATGAATGCCGCGCCATTCCCACGGAGCTGAAGGCAATCATTTGCCCGACGACTTCGTCGATAACGATGCGCTGGGAATCGTGCCCCCAGAAGGTCTCGACGCGCTGCGCTGCAAGAATGCCCGCGAAAAAAAAGAGAAGTATAGCATGCACAAACCACGCTCCCACCCCGGCAGAATCCATCAGGAGATACACGAGTACACCAACCGCGGACCCTGCAGTTCCGGGGGCCTTCGGGAGAAAGCCGGCGCCACCGGCCGTGGCTATAAACGCGGCGAGGCGGTCAGTCGTCGTCTTCGGGTTTGTCATTCGATCCGCGTGCGGCGTCGGGAGGTTTCTCCTCGCTCGCGAGGCGATATTCGCCGCCTGCCCATCGTCCCAGATCGATCATCTTACAGCGCTCACTGCAGAAGGGACGGAACGGGTTGTCGGTGGAGGTGATTTCTCGCTTGCAGGTGGGGCACGTCATGGGTTGTGGATAAAGACGAATTCTCCTATTTTGAAATTGGACGAATCCCGCATTTCAAAGCCGAGATTGGAAATCTCAAATCGGACCTACTTCTTTACGGTGAGCCGTTCAATTTGAGATTTCCAATCTCGGATTTGAAATGCGGGATTCGTCCAATTTCAAAATATCCGTCAAGGATTGATTATCGGTCCTCTAACACAATCCGGCCGATAAGGTCGTACTCCATGCTTTCGGTAATCTCAACCTGATAGAACTCACCGTTTCGCACGGGTTCGTCGCCCGCATCATTAATGAGCACATGCCCGTCGATATCCGGCGCCTGGGTTTCCATCCGGCCCTTTAAGAGCAACTCCGACTCGTCCGACGCGCCCTCGAGCAGCACTTCAACACGCTGGCCGACCATCTTCCGGAGCTTCGCCTTCGATATTCCCGCCTGGGCTTTCATCACCTGATTGCGGCGCCGAACCGCCGTCCGGCGCGGGACCTTGCCATCCAGATCGAACGCGGCCGTGCCTTCCTCGTCCGAGTACACGAACACGCCCACGTTGTCGAAAACCGCATTCCGCATAAACGTCAGGATTTCCCGAAAATCGTCCTCGGATTCGCCCGGGAACCCGGTGATAAACGACGTCCGCAATCCTGCGGCAGGATTCCATTTTCGTATGCTTTCAATTTGCCGTTCATAGATATCCCGGCTGCCGCCGCGTCTCATGCGATCCAGCACCTTCTTACTTGCATGCTGATACGGAATGTCGAAGTACTTGCACAGCCGATCTTCCTCGGCAACGAGCCGCACCAGGCTTTCGGTGACGGTATTGGGATAGCAATAAAGGAATCGCACCCACTTCAGGCCGTCGACCTGTGCCAGTTGCCGAAGCAGTGTCGTGATGCCGTCCGTCATGCCCAGATCCTTGCCATAGGCCATCGTGTCCTGCGACACAAGCACGATCTCTCGGACGCCCTGATCGGCCAGTCGATGAGCCTCGGCAACAAGGTCCTTTACGGAGCGGCTTCGGAAACGCCCGCGAAATCCGGGAATCGCGCAAAACGTGCAAACGTGATCGCATCCTTCGGAGATCTTCACGTAAGCCATGTGACCGGGCGTGGTGAGAACCCGTGGAATCGTCGGCACCTCCATCGAGGTGTAAAGCGCATCGATCGAGATGTCCGCCTCCGTCGCGGCGCCATCGTCGAGCCTGACTGCTTCGAGAATACGTCCGAGTTCATCAGGGCCGAAGACGAAATCGATTTCGGGGATTTCCTTCTGGATCTCCGTGCGGTAGCGTTCCGCCAGGCAGCCCGCGACCACCAGCTTTTTGCAATTCCCCGAATTTTTCATCTCCACCATTTCGAGAATCGTGTCGATGGATTCCTGTTTGGCGGTGTCGATGAAGCCGCAGGTATTCACGACAAGCACGTCCGCTTCTTCTTTGTGTGGGGTGATGATGTAGCCCTGGCGCGCAAGCGTGCCCAGCATGACTTCACTATCCACGAGGTTTTTGGGGCAACCAAGGCTGACGAAGCCGATGCGGGGTGCCTTCCGGTTGTCTTCGGTCACGCCCGTTATTGTAGCAGGGACCGCAGCTCTCGCACGGCTTCTTGAAGGACGGCAACGTCGGCAGGCGAAGAGGGATCGGGGCCGTAGCGCGATCTTTCGAAGACTTCCAGCGCACGGTGCAGCACCGACCGGCAACGCTCGTGGGGGACGATTCCGATCCACTCACGCCAGGTTTCCGACGCCTGCCGTCGGGTGCCACGTTTTGCAACGATTGCAACGGCGCGATAGAACAGCGCATCGATAACGCGTGCATCGACCCGACCGGTTTTGCGCAACCGGTAGAGCCACCACTGGCTCCAAAGGTATTTGCGTTTTAGATATAAGACGGCGACGGTCAGAAAGACCGCGCCGTATATCCAGATGACCCCGCTGTGAATCGTCTCGCGAATCCTTACGGTTATGCGCTTCACGTAACCGTGCGCTCCGGCGAACCACACGTCTTTGCGCGTCTGGACGCTTCGTTGAATTTTTTCGACCGACGCCTGTGCCTGTTGGAAG
>DASTBJ010000459.1:0-5127 GCA_035712125.1 Terriglobia bacterium | reverse complement strand
GAGAGGGAAGTTACTGGCTTCGGGGCCACCGACGACGATATCGGAGAAGGTTTGCGGGAAATAACCGGGTTTGTCGATTGCGAGCGCATAGCGGCCGCCGGACAGTCCGGTGATATTGAGGTTCCCCTGGCCATCGGTGGTTACGACGGTCGGTTGGACAATATTGGTGCCCGTAATGGTCACGCGCACCGACGGCACGCCTTCGTGAGACAGGTCGTCCGTGATGTGCGCACGAACGGACGAGGTGAAAGTTCCCTGTTGAGCGGACACGGGATGGCTCGCGCGTGTCGTCAAAAGGAAGAGCAGGAAAATCGGAACCAATCGCACGCTCATCAATACCCCCGGTTCTTCGACTTCATGCGGCTGAACTTGAGAAGTTACAGTGGTGCAGGACGCCGGTAAATACGGGTTTTCACCGAAAAACCTTAACAGTATACGGACCTGACGGCACGCTATTTCAAACCATCTGAGTACAGACGGGCGGCCGCACAAGTGGTTGGCGATTGAAATGAGAGGCGGAACGAGAGGTGCTAAATCCGCAGGATGGCCGATGGGACCACCGTGCGTCATCGCCGTTTACGTACGCGCGAGATATTCGGTCACGAGTCTCACGGCCATCGCGCCTTCGCCGACGGCGGACGCGACACGATTCATGGCCCCAGCGCGCACGTCGCCGGCGGCAAACACGCCGGGAACGCTGGTCTCGAGCGGCAGCGGCGGCCTCGTTTCTTTCCAGATGCGGGGAAACGCTTCATGAGCCGCCACATCGCCGCCTGTCAGGACGAATCCTTTGGAATCGCGGAGTACCGTGTCCGGAAGCCACTCGCTGCGTGGACGTGTGCCGATGTATACGAACACGGCTTCGACGTCCTCGACGACAAGCGAATTATCCTCGGTACAACGCAGCCAGGCGCGCTCGAGGCGGCCATTGCCTTCCACGCGCTCCAGGACCGTGTTGCACCTTACGCGAATGCGCGGAATTGCAGCGATCTGGTCGAGGAGATATTGGGACATGGTGCCATTGAGGCTTTCGCGGCGAATGACGATCTGAACCTCGCTGGCGAATCGTGAAAGATGGACGGCACCCTGCCCGGCGGAGTTACCGCCGCCGACGATAAGGACACGACGGTCGCGGCACGAGTGCGACTCCGTCGTTGTGGCCCCGTAATACACGCCCGCACCGGTGCACGCCGCAACGCCTTCGGCGGTGTGCTGCCGATAGGTCATACCGGAGGCTGCGAGAACGGCGCGGCCCAAAACCTCGCGTCCGTCGCCCAGAATCACGCGCTTGTAATTGCCGTCGGCGCTGACGCCCGAAACTGTGACCGGCACGATGAACTCGGTGCCGAGTCGCTGCGCCTGGGCTACGGCACGTCGAGTCAGATCGGATCCGCTGATGCCGGACGGAAATCCGAGATAGTTCTCGATCCTCGCGCTTTCTGCGGCTTGTCCTCCCGGCCCCTTGCCGTCCAGCAGCAACGTCTTCATTCCTTCCGACGCGCCGTAGACCCCAGCGGCCAACCCCGTTGGTCCCGCGCCAACGATGATGAAGTCATAGAGGTCGTGTGATGCAGACATGGAGAGTCCAAGTCTTTCGGCGACCTGTCGTACGTCGGGATTTCGCAGGGTCGTTCCGTCCTCCAGAATAAGCAAAGGCAATTCGTTGGCGTCGACATCCGCAGATGCGAGCAGATTGCGACCTGCGACGTCGCGATCCACATCCAGCCACTTATAGGGGATGAGATTGTTTGCAAGAAACGTCTTCACGTCGTGAGAGCGGGCGGACCACTGGTATCCGATCAGGCGGATGCCGGTAATTTCAGGACGATACTCGCCCTGCCACGTGCTGAGCAGGTCATCGATTGGCGGAAACAAACGCTCCTCGGGAGGATCCCATGGTTTTTCGAGGTAGTAATCCACACGCGCTTCATTGATGGCACGAATGGCGGCACGAACGTCGGAGTAGGCCGTAAGCAAAACGCGTCGAGCGATCGGATAGACCTCCGAGGCCCTGGCAAGCAAATCGACGCCCAGCATCGACGGCATGCGCTGATCGGTGATCACCATCGCGAGGGCATCTCCTCGCGCCTTGAGGTCGCGTATCGCTTGCAGCGCGGATTCGCCGGTCCCTGCCGCGAGTACGCGGTAATCGTCGCGATAGCGGGATCTCAAATCGCGACGAAGCGCCGAAAGAACCTGCGCATCATCGTCGACGGCTAATATGACCGGTTCGTTCATGACAAAATTACTCGGAACTCTGTTTTCCCCGGTTCGGACTCCACTTCGATTTGCCCGTTGTGACGTTGAACGAGTCTCCGGACAATATCCAGGCCCAGGCCGCTGCCTTCGCCAACCGGTTTCGTGGTGAAAAAGGGTTCGAAGATCCGATCGCGTATGCCCGGCGGGATGCCGTCGCCATCATCGGTGACGCGGACAATAACGCCGCGCCCATTCTGGCCTCGCCTTGCGCTCACCTCCACACGCCCATTTTCGCGCGTCGCATCCAGTGCATTGGCGATCAGATTGGACCAGACCTGGTTGAGTTCGCCCGCGAATCCGTTCACGAGTGGAAGGTTATCAGCGACGTCCAGAGTCAGACTAACGGCTTTGGCTCTCGCCTTTCCTCTCAAAACGACAATGGTATTGCTGAGCCCCTGGGAGATGTCGACAGGCTCGGAGACCGACTCGCGATCCATCTGCGTAAATCCCTTGATGGCATCGACGATATGAGAGATGCGCGATGCCGCTTCCTGGATCTCCAGCGCCATTCGCCGCGTGGCCGTGTTCGCGGCGACCCAGCGCAGTCCGGCATCCAGCGTTTGCGGCGGCAGTGATCTCGCCAGATCATCGAGCATCTCAAGGGTAAAACCCGTCTCCGCCAGCGTCTCTGCGCGATCGGAATCCAGTTTGTGGTCTTTAAGCCACCGGGCAAGGGAGCGTTCGTGATCGTCCTGCTCGAGGGGAGAGAGAACCTGGCGCGTATTGCGCGCAATACAGGCAGCGCGCACATTTTCAATCGCTGCCAAATGTTCAGCCGTTATCGCAGAGGACCCAAGTGCTCGTGAGGACGCGTCTGCCTCTGCCAGGCTTGTGGCGATCGCGCTGGCACTGCGTGCAATGGCTGCGGCCGGGTTGTTCAGTTCATGCGCGAGACCGGCCGAAAGCTTTCCGAGCGAAACAAGCTTTTCATCGTGCAAAAAACTCGACGTAAAGTGCCGGGCACGATCGAGCATGATGTGCACAAGGGCCGCCGTCAGTTCCGCGCATTCGTGGATCATCTGCTGCATATCCTTGCGATCCACGGTGATGACATCGGAAGGTTCTTCTGCAGCAACATCTCCCGGCGGCGAAACCAGCCGGGAGTAGGGCATCAGGCCCGTTACGTCTCCGCCGCGCCATTCCATAATCTTGCGGCGGCCGGCCCCCCGATCGACGTAAATTGAGAGATGGCCATCCAGAACGATGTGAAGCCCTTCGACTTTGGAATCCTTCGCGGTGAGAACCTCGCCGGGCTTGAGATGATGTAGCCTGCCGTGTGTCGCGACCCAGGCGACTTGCTCGTGCGGGATCGTCGCGAGAATGCGGTGACGTGTCAGGCGGGCAAGAAGGTTCTGCGACATGGCACGCATACGATAGCATGACCAAAAGGTCTTGCCGGCGTACGTCCCCGCGGTAGGTTTAGCTCATGTGGTGGAAACGCAAACTCGATTTGAGAGGGCTGATCTTCTTTTCCGGAAGTTTGGCACCTACCTTTCAGGAAGTGCACCAATGGCAGCAGCCTGGCCTCGAAGTCGAAGGAATTCCGCCGGGAAATGACGAAATCTGGGCAGCGACACTGCGTCACCGGGTGTGGGGACGTGCACGGCTGAGTGCTGTCCGCGGAATCGAACCCCTGACGGAAGACGACGTAAGGTTTGCAAGCGGTATTACGGAAACGGAGCGCGAGACCATCTTGCGCGATGCGCAGTCTGCGCTAGTTCTCGAAATGACGTCGCAGGCCGACGACGTGCTTCGCGAGCGTAAGCGATTCCTCCGCTTCATGGCTGCGGTTATGGGAACCCGTGGAGTTGTCGCGCTTGACCTTATGGCTCAGACCTTCTGGACTCCAGGCAGGCTCGCCGACGAACTGCGACACGATGCGGCTCTCGATATCGTTCACATTCATGTCTTTCACGCTGTCACACAACCCGGAGGCATCTGGCTGCATTCGCATGGACTGTCGGAGTTGGGATTCGTCGATTTCGACGTGCTGCGTCCTGCGGAAGCATTGCTGGGAGGCAATCAATTTGATCTCCTCCGGTCGATCGCTTTTCACATTGTGGAAGGCGCCTCTTCGGGGGTGATCGAGCCCGCCGTGGGCGCCGAACCTGTAGCGCTGGTCGATGCGCCGACCTTCATGCGTTCGGCCTCTTCGGCAGACCGGCAATTGCGCGATCCGGAAAATCATTCTGACCGGCGCGTTGTCTGTTGCGATGCCGGTGCGCCCGGACTGCTTCGCCGGTTATTGGGATCCGGAGAGGTCGCGCCATCGCGTTTTCTCTCTCGAGGAATGATTGAAGGAAAACACCTCATTCGCTTCTCGGACTTTTCCACGGACCTGACGACGACTCGCGCCCGAGAAAGCCTTCCGCTGCTGAACCCGTTTCGCCAGGAGTTTGAAGAACTGCAATGCACGGCCCTGGTCAAGCTCGGCTATCGGACCGACAGCGGCCGTGATGGACGGGAACACCTGTGGTTTGAAGTGCATGGTGTTTCGGGAGATTCCATTGATGCAACCCTGGTGAATCAGCCCTTTGACATCGCGAGCCTGAAGGTCGGAGATCGCGACAATCGGCCTGCGGAGTTGTTGACGGATTGGGCCGTCATGACTCCGCTCGGTGCGCTCACACCACGCAGCCTCGAAGTTGCGCGAAAACTCCGCGAAAAGCGATCGTTGCTGCTGGAGTACCTTCGCTCTCAATAGAATCGGGGCCAGACTAGGTGTTTCCATTTTTGACGAGAAAGAAATCGGAAATCGGACGAACGGAAACCTCAAATCCGAAATTGGAAGTCTTAAATCGGACTGTCGTCTAACCCCGGACAGTCCGATTTAAGATTTCCAATTTCGGATTTGAGGTTTCCGTTCGT
>DASTBJ010000458.1:0-5003 GCA_035712125.1 Terriglobia bacterium | reverse complement strand
GCCGCGCCGCCCATTCTCTGTCGCTCCGAAGAACTTAATGTACCAGGCCCGACCGTCAACGTTGTTAGGCACGAAGTAGTGAATATGATGAGCGGCGGGTCCCTCTGGTCCGGCGGGATCATCGATGAATTCCAGGCGGAGGCTGTTGGGTAAGTCGACGAACTGCGCGTTTGGTGCCGTTTGGATCCCAGCAGCGGTTAGTTTCGCGCGAATTGAATTCAAGTCCTTTCCCCAGATCCCGAGATGCTGAACCATTGCAGTACCCGCCTGCGGCGTTCCCTGAGTCAGAACGATAAACACTCCTGGCAGCTTCAACATCTCGGTCTTTCCGACCATCGTCGGCTTGGCTCCGAAAATATCGACCCAGATCTTTCTGTGAGCAGCGACATCGGGAACGGTGTAATAGACGGCGCCAAGTGAAACGCCCGCCGCATTCGGCGCGGCCAGTTGGGCGGCAAGAGGAGCGGCTGCGGCCATCATCAGCAACAGGCAGCAGATCGCACCAGGGAATCCTCGTTTCATGATTTTCCTCCGTTGAACAGGTTCTTTAAGGTTGAACAACCAGGACTCCCCACGGGGATGACCCAGCCATGATTTTTTTGATGACGGTGTTTGTTGAGAGGTCGACGACCGAGACGTCGTTGGACGGTCCGTTTGCCGTGTACAGGAACTTTCCATCCGGTGACAGAGCGATACCCCACGGGCGTTCTCCGACTTCAATCGGCATTCCTATCACCTTGTCCGTCGCTGTATCGATCATGAACAACTGCTTGCCGCGGCCCGTGCTCACATATGCGGTCTTGCCATCGGTCGAGAGAATAACCTTCATGGGTTTGATGACTCCCGACTTACCCAGCGCGATCTCTCCGATCTTTGCGTGCTTCACGGTGTCGATAATCGCGAGCGTCCCATCGTTCTCATTCGTCACGTACGCTTTCTTTCCATCTGGAAAGAAACCAACACTGCGTGGACGATTGCCGACCTTGATGGACTTCACAACCTTATGGGCTTCCGTATCGATGACAAAGACCTCTCCATCCTGTTCGGAAGTCACATAGACGAACTTCCCGTCTGGGCTCGTATTCACACCTTCGGGCTCTTCGCCGACTTTCAGAGTTTCAAGAACCGTGCCCATCGCGATGTCGACAACGCTCGCCTCGCCGGTGTCTTCGTTCGAAGTGAAAAGTTTTGATCCGTCTTTGCTTAAGTCGAATTCTTCGGGGTCGGATCCTCCCGAGATGACTTTCACGAGTTTGCGTGTTTTGACGTCAAAGACGCCGATACCGTCGGCCTTCTTATCTGCCGGCGGCAATTTACTTTCATCGACGTTTGGGCCTCCGATCGGTGTGCCGCTCAGCGCGACGTAGATGGTCTGCCCGTCGGGGCTCGCATGGATGCCTCGAGGACGCTTGCCAAGCTGCACCGTGGCCACGACTTCGTTCGTGACGGAGTCGATGATGCTCACATCGTCGGATCTCTCATTCGTCACATACACGTGATAGCTTCCAGGGGGACGGGCGGGGGGCTCGGCCTCCGTCGTTTTCGGGGCGTCCGCCGGAGCACAACCCCCGAGCGCGGCTACCAGCGCAAGGGTGACGATTCCACACCAAAGTAATGAAGGTTTGTTCATAGTTTTACTTCCGCCTGGACATGCAGCCCTTCCTTTGATTAGCCGGAGATTGAGGAGGCTGCTATTTGCGATGTGAATGTTAGTAATTCCTCCGCTGGAATTGTCGAGATCTTATCCCCCGCTATCGCGGAGGTCAACAGACGTTGAAATCGCCGGGACGCGCCTTGACACACCCCCCTGCATGTGTCATGAATATGCCGCATCTCAATGCCAATACACAGTTTGTCTCACGAGAAAGGGGTCGGAGGATGCGCTTTCAGCGTGCCTTTCTAACAGGCACAGCAGTGGCTTTGTTGCTGGTCGCTGTCCTTGTACCGACAGTTGGACAGAACTACCCACCTCAGACAGTTCGATTTGCAGAAGGGGACTGGCCGCGCTACACCGGCGACTTCGCCGGCACCCGCTATTCTCGCCTTCGACAGATCAACACCTCCAATGTTTCCAGACTGACATCGGCGTGGACTTTTGCCGGAGTCGGCAGCCAGCAGACTCCAATTGCAGTTAACGGCGTTTTGTATGCGAGCACTTCGACGGGAGCGGTGGCGATTGATGGAGATACTGGAAAGGAAATCTGGCGCTATGGAGCACCTCCAGCGCCGGGCGGCGCACGTGGTGCGGGAGGCGGGCGAGGCGCACGGGGCGGGGGTGGCCGTGGCGATGGCAATGCCCAACCCGCTGCAGCACCGGCTGTGCCCGCAGCCCCCAGAGGCAATGCCGGGGATGCAGCCGGCGCACGTGGTGCTGGTGGCGGCGCACCATCGTCACGCGGTGTCGCTTATTGGCCGGGTGACACCACGCATCCGCCACGAATCCTTGTCATGGTTGGGCAACGTCTGCTCGCGCTCGATGCGAATACCGGACAACCGGAATTGACGTTCGGAAATGCGGGCTTCATCGATACGGGTGTGCCGTGGAATGGCGTTCCACTGATTTATAAGAATGTCGTCGTCCTCGGCGTTTTCGATGTTGAGATTACGCAGGGTGACAGGCCCGGGGATACACGTGCTTTCGACGTCCTGACAGGCGACAAACTCTGGCAGTTTGTTTCCGTTGCGCAACCGGGCGATCCTAATCATTCGGCGGCCTGGCTCGATGATGGTTGGAAGAGAAGGCAGGGCGTGAACCATTGGGGCTGGTACTTCACCGTCGACGAACGGCGCGACATCCTGTACACCACCTTGGGGTCACCCGCAGGAAACTATTGGGGTGGCGATCGTCCCGGCACAAATCTCTACGCGAACTCGGTTGTTGCCCTGGACATCAACACGGGAAAGTACCTCTGGCATTTTCAAAGCGTTCATCACGACCTTTGGGACTCGGACCAACCTGCCGCGCCCACACTGATTGACATTCGACAGAATGGACGCACCATTCCCGCGCTGGGACTCATCAGCAAGACGGCATGGCTGTTCATTCTTGATCGAACAACAGGGCGTCCGATTTTCGGTGTCGAAGAGCGGCCTGTCCCGAAGGGCAACGCTCCCGGCGAGTGGTATTCGCCGACGCAGCCATTTCCGCTGAAACCTCCTGCACTTGCGCGCACCTCCTTCAAGAAGGAAGACATCGTTACCGCGGAAGACACGACTCCTGAACATGCGAAGGCCTGCATGGATGCGTACGAAAGAGCGGGCGGTTACTACAACGAGGGCCCGTTCACGCCTTTTCTGTTTCATGAAGAAGGTACGCCTCCAAAGAGCACGATTCAGTTTCCCGGCAACGGTGGCACGAACTGGGGGGGGCCTGCGGGTGAGCCGCAGTTGGGCTACATCTTCGCCTTCACCCAGGATGCGGCACTCGCCGGTTGGATTGAGAAGAAGGCTGCCGGCGGGAATTACGGAAGCGGCAATGGTTCCCCGCAGCCTTACGATCGTGGCAGCGTGAATGGCCCGGGGCCGTACTCGGGGTTTGCAGCCAATGGAATGCCATGCCAGAAGCCACCATGGGGACGGCTCACTGCAGTGAATGCCAACACCGGGGATATCGCGTGGCAGATCACGCTTGGCGTTAGCGACAGCCTTCCGGCGGGTAAACAGAATACAGGACGAGGAGGTTCAGCCGGTCCAATCGTGACCGCCGGCGGTCTCGTGTTTATCGGCGCGACCAGCGACTCGCGCTTTCGAGCAATCGATTCCAGAACCGGAAAGGAACTCTGGGTTACAAGACTCAACGCGAATGGAACCGCGAATCCGATGACGTATTCAGGTAAGAGCGGCAAGCAGTATGTTGTGCAATCTGCCGGCGGCACCTTAAACGTTTACGCCTTGCCGTAAGAAATATTTCGAGACACACACAGTGGAGGTATGTATGACGAGAAAATGCCTGGCCGTCGTGGCGCTGGCAATGATGTTCGTAGGCGTGGCTTCGGCGCAGGATGCCAAAACCGTCATCGCCAACGCGACAAAGGCGATGGGTTATGAAGGTCTGAATACCCTTCAGTACTCGGGGCCGATCTCTCACGAGGGCGCGGGACTCGGTCAGTGGATCAGCCCGACGAAGGGTTGGCACCACAACACGGTGCGAGATTATGTGCGTTTCTTCGATTACAGCGCGGGAACCTCACAGCGCAACGGCCTGTCAAAACGGGAAGGCGATCCGGCCACGGGGCTCTTGCCTGGTGGCGCAGGATTAGATCCATCGGCCGCACCAGCTGTCGCCGGCACGACCAACATTGCTGCCAACGGAACGTTCGTGCAGAAGCTCGAAATTACGCTCTCTCCTCCGGGCTTCCTGAAAATGGCAGCTGCGGCGACCAACGCAACGGCGAGAAATCAGAACGTGAATGGAAAGAGATACACGGTGGTCACGTTCGACTCCGACCAGAAGGCGCCTTCCGGCGTTCCGTACAAGATATCGGGTTACATCAACCAACAGAACATGCTGGAGAAGGTGGAGACAGCATACGAAGACGCGGCGGCAAACGGGTATCTCTTTGGCGACATCCTGGTCGAACAGAGCTATGCCGACTTTAAGGACTTCGCTGGAGTGAAATTCCCGACCAGGATTACGCAGAGCCGTGCCGGCGTCGTCTTTAGTGATGCGACTGTCACAGACGTGAAAGCCAACCAGGCTGCGCCTGCTGCGATAGCTGCGCCTGCCGGTGGCGGTGGCGGCCGAGGTGGCGGCGGTGGCGGCGGTGGAGGCGGTGGTGCTCCGGGTGGCGCAGGTGGTGGTCGTGGTGGCGGTGGTGACGGCCGTGGCGGTGGCGGCGGCGCTGGCGCTGGTGCTCCCGGTGGTGGTGCTCAGGCCGGCGCAGCGCCGGGAGGCCAAGGTGGCGGTGCGGGCGGCGGCCGCGGTGGCGGCGGTGGTGGTGGCGCCGCGGCGCCGGCCGGTCCTCGCAAGATTGCCGAAGGCGTATTTGTAGTTACCAATGGCT
>DASTBJ010000457.1:0-5537 GCA_035712125.1 Terriglobia bacterium | reverse complement strand
GGAAGCTATCGTCCACCATTTCACTCAGGACGTTGCTCCGGGCAAGCGGCGAACGCTGGAAAACTATTTCACTTTCCGCAACTCTCTGTTCCTGTTTTACCGGTTCGGCAGAAAGCCGGACCGGGCGATCTTTTGGAGTTTTCTTCGACGGCGGTTACTCTCCAGCACGTATTCCTTGCGCAGTAAGGTCTTATTCGCGATTGCTTTGGTAGACCACATTCGATATATTCCCCTCGTGTTCCGGACTCGCAAGAGGTGGGAGCATCGCCATACCTGGATTCGTCTGAGCGAAACGTCCCTGTTCCATTAGGCGCTTCCTTTAAGGATTCAAAGTGCACAGAATCAGTGTTGTCATTCCGACGTTGAATCGCGCCGAAACGCTTGCAACCACGATCGATAGGATCGAGCAGCAGACGGTCAGCCGGGATAGATACGAAGTACTTGTCGTTAACAACAACTCGTCCGATCACACCCAGTCTGTGCTGGAACAGAAGTCGTCCGTGTATCCGAATCTCCGCATATTCAAGCAGTTGAAACCCGGCGCCGCGGCAACCCGCAACGTCGGGATTCGAGCGGCGAAGGGCGATGTCGTGCTGTTCATCGACGATGACATCATGGCGGAGCCCAACCTCATTGAGAGTCACTTCGAATATCACAGGCAGAACGCCAACGCGTCCATTGTCGGCACTGTTGTATCCCCCTGGGAGAAGTCGAATGATCCGTTCCTGCGTTATTTGCGGGATAAGGGCATATTCAATCCCTACAGCATAGCTTGCGACCGGCCGATGGATTTTTCGTATTACCACACTGGCAACGTCTCCACGAGTCGAAAGCTGCTCAGCGAACTCGGTGGATTTAACGAAGAATTTTTCGTCTACGGTATGGAAGACATTGAGTTAGGGTATCGTCTGGAGAAAAAAGGTTGCAAGATGACGCCCGGCCCCGCAGCTAAGGCTATCCACCAATATTTCCCGACCTATCAGCAGTTTGTCGCGCGGTGCCAGCAGGCAGGTTTTTCTCTCGGAAAACTGATCGAATTGCATCCGGAGCTGCGAAAGAGGTTTACAGAAAGCAGCAAACGCACCCATGTGCTCAAACACCTTCACGTGGGGTATAGGGTTATGCTGTCTGTTTTCGATCCCCTTTTCGAAGGCTTGATCGGTTGGGAGACGCGGCGGGGTACCGGCAAAGTGAATCCCGCTCTCGACCAGCATTACTATTGGGGGATCCGTTACCATTTCTTTCTCGGTTACCGGGAATACGTTCGATCGGCGCAGACGGGACAGGCGAGAGGGCCGCTCCCGAAGACGGGGAATCAGAGAATCCCGAATCTCGCCATTGGACGTCATGACTGATCGGACTGAACACCACCAACTGACAACCACTTTTCCCGGCGAGTTTTCTCGAAAACTGATCGTTAATACCTTCTTCAATTTTGTCGGAAGATTTTGGAGTTTTGGCGGGGCGATCCTCCTCGCTCCGTTTATCTGGAGCCATCTCACCCCTGGCGAATTCGGCGTCTGGGTGCTGCTCAGCGTGTTTCTCGAGTCGTTCATACTGCTGGATTTTGGACTTGGGTCCGCATTCGTGAAGTTCATTTCCGCGTACTACACTCACGAGGATTACGACCGTATCAACAGAGTTCTTTTCTCCGGACTCGTCTTCTACCTGTTGCAAGGGACCCTTGTGATCTCCCTCGGGCTGGCTGCCCAGGGCGTTTTGTTCGACTTCTTCGATATCAGTGCGAGCGCGACAACAGCGTACTTCTATGTACTGGTCGCCAGCGCCGTCGGGAATATCGGTTCCATGTTTCTGTCTGTATTCCGTGGCGCACAGCGGATGGACAGATCCAACGCCATCGAAATGGTCCTGAGTATCCTCAACATTGTGGGCGCAGTCGCGGCTCTACGGCTGGGGTGGGGGCTTTCCGGACTTGCCTTGAATGCCCTGTTCAACAGTCTTGTACTGGTCGTCGTCGCGTGGTGGTCCGTAAAGCGAGCGATGCCGTGGATGTCTCTCGGTTTTCACGTGGACCGTGCACTGCTCCGCGAAATGTTTTCCTATGGGGCGCAGATTCTCGTCAGCCGCGTCGGAGGTCTTGTCTGCTTTCGGCTCGACAAATTGATCGTGGCTCGCTTTCTCGGATTAGCCGCTGTGCCTTTTTATGAATTCAGTGCACGCCTTTCCGCGCTTGTTCGCGCATTGCCCCTCCTGACGATGTCTGCGCTGATCCCCGCAACTTCGGAACTGGGCGCCCGTAACGACAGGGAAAAGATCCTCTACACTTACATGATGACGTCGAAGTACGTCGCTCTGATGACGATAGGGCTCGTGGCGTTTGTTGTTCTCGAAGCGGACTCCATTCTGCGTCTGTGGCTGGGCGCGGGCGTGGAACAATCGGTCATCCTCGTCCAAATACTCGTTGTCGGTTATGGCGCTAATGTACTGGTCGGCGCTGCCAGCCAGACAGGTGCCGGTGTCGGACGACCGGAGTTCGATATGCGCAGCACAATTCTCCTCACGCTCATGACGCCGACGTTCGGCATCCTGCTTGTTAAAGACTTCGGCGCCGCGGGGGTTGCCACCGGAACCACTCTCGCCCTGATCATCGCTGCCACATACTTGCTTGTCACCTTCCATCGCAACTATCTGGGGACATCCGTAGGCAGCATTGTTCGCGAATTTCATGTGAAGCCCGTTGCCGCGGCCCTGGTGGCATTTCTTGCGGTGTTGATTTTTCATCGTGCCTTCCGCGGCGTGAGTGCCTTGAATGAAATCCGGTACCTCATTCCAGTCAAGCTCGTTCTGGACTTCGCCCTCTTTTCAGCGGTCTACGTGATGTTTCTTGTCGCTGTCCGACAGGTTACCGCCATTGACCGCCGTAACTTTTGGGGTCTCATGAATTTCGGATTCGAGTTCATGCGCCATCCCTTCCGGGAGTGGGTAAAGATTTATCGCTGAGAGGTTTCGGAATCGACGGTTGTCCAATCCCACCTTAATGGCGGAACGCGCTGCGACATGTACAAGAATCTTCAGATTACAGTCGTAATATCGATTAATTATTCACAGCGGCTGGGTGAGAAGAAACTGGAGCCCTGGAAAGACGGGTTTCGCAATCTAACCTTCCTCTTCAAAAAGAGGTTTGGCCTGACAAATGGCAAAAGCCAACGGTATTTTGAAAGAGCTCAAGACCGTCTTCGAGATTGAAAGACGATGATCGACTCCGTCCGCCGAGTGGTACAGTCTGCCCGGGCTGTAATCTTCGACTTCGATGGAACTCTGGTCGATTCCAACGAAATCAAAAGGCGAGGGTTTGACTACGCCTTTGCGGACTATCCCGAATTCATGGACGAAATTCGCACCTACTGCTACGGGTTCAATCACACGAACCGCTACGAAAAATTTCGTTACGTGACTGAGAAAATTCTTCGTCTGAATTTCACTCCTGCCATGGAGAAACGTTTTACGCAGCGTTATGCGGAATTCACGACGGCCAGCGTCGCGGATGCGCCTGAGATCCCAGGTGCCGAAGCCTTCCTGAGGAGCCTGGGCCCACGCCGACCGGCCCTGCTGTCCAGCACACCGACGGAAATCCTCCTGGAAATTCTGGAGCGCCGGGGCTGGAGAGCGCTGTTCTCGATCGTGCAGGGCGCTCCTGTGGACAAACGGTCCTGGCTGAAGCAGTTTCAGGATTCCCTGGGATGCCGGTCTAACGAGTTGGTTTTCATGGGAGATACCGACGAGGATGCCCAATCGGCTCGAGAGGCGGGGGTTCTGTTCATCCGGGTCGGACCGCCGAGCGACGCCGAAGGGCTTGCTATTCAGGACTTTAGAGGTCTGTAGGCGAATTATCGATTTCCGCGGTCTAAGAGTCGTTGCACGGGAGAAGAGAATGTATAATTTACAAACTATGATCACGAGAAAATTGAAACTTGCCGGGATGGCCCTGACGGCCGTGTTTCTCCTGATGCCGATTCTGGCGACGGCTCAGACGTCCTCACCGAACCTTCCCATTGATGAGGTCATTCGGAGATTTGCGGAGAAGGAAAAGGAATTCAAGAAGGCTCGCGATAACTATACGTTCAGACAGGAGGTCAAGGTTCAGGAACTCAGCGACTCTGATCGGGTTTTGGGCGAATACCATACCGTGACCGATATCTCCTTCGATGAAAAGGGAAAGCGCACGGAGAAAGTTGTCCACGCCCCGCCGTCCACGTTAAGCCGGATTTCGATTACGAAGGAAGATCTGCAGATCATCGAAAACATCCAGCCGTTCGTGCTGACAACGGATGACATCGGTCTCTACAATCTCAAATACACAGGCAAGGAGCAGGTAGACGAGATCACCTGCTACACCTTCGATGTTTCCCCGAAGAAGATGGAGAAGGGGAAGATCTATTTCGAAGGGAGGATCTGGGTGGACGACAGAGATTTCCAGATCGTCAAGACCTATGGAAAGCCGGTTCCCGATCTTAAACAGAAGGGAAGCGAAAATCTGTTCCCCAAGTTTGAGACTTATCGCGAACAGATCGATGAATACTGGTTCCCGACCTATACCCGCGCGATTGACACCCTGAACTTTTCTACCGGACGACAAAAGATACGAGAGATTATCCGGTATGAGGATTACAAGAAGTTTCAGACCAGTGTGCAGCTGAAGTTCGGCGGTGAAGTGAACGACGGTAAGGAAGGGGCTACCCCTGCCGAAACCGACAAAGACAAGCTGGCTCCTGCCCTGGATCCCCGCTTCAAGTCGGATCCGTCAAAGGCAGAGAAAAAATAGGATTGTCTCTATAGGCACGTCAAACCCCCACAGTCTGAACGATGAATTGGGGGTTTGTGCGCCTTGCTCTCCGGGTCGGCCCATTGCTTTTTGTCTCTCGGTCCCGTTTTACTTCTTGCTAGACTGTGTCCCGAAATAGATGCATTTGTAAGGAGTATTGTTATGTCCGGCCATTCCAAGTGGCACAGTATCAAGCACAAAAAGGCTGCCATCGACTCGAAGCGGGGCCGAGCCTTCACGAAATTCATCAAAGAAATCACGATTGCGGCCCGGATCGGCGGCGGCGATCCGGAAGGCAACCCCAGACTCCGGAAAGCCATAGCAGATGCCAAGACGCTCAACATGCCGGCCGACAACATCAAGCGCGCAATTATGAAGGGGACGGGCGAACTCGAAGGCGGTCAGCTCGAGGAAATCATGTATGAAGGGTACGCGCCCGGTGGAGTAGCGCTGATCGCCGAAGTCGTTACCGATAATCGCAACCGAACAGTGAGCGAGATCCGGCACGTCTTTTCCAAGAACGGTGGCAACATGGCAGAGGCCGGCGCCGTTTCCTGGATGTTCAGCAAGAAGGGCTACATCGTGATCGAGAAGGCGAAGGCCGACGAGGATACGCTCATGGCGCTGGCCATAGAAGCGGGCGCCGATGACTTCGTCCCTGAAGGCTCGACTTACGAGATCTATACCTCACCGAACGCCTTTGACAGCGTCCTGACTGCGCTGAAGGATAAGGGAATCGAAACGTCTTCGGCAG
>DASTBJ010000456.1:0-8560 GCA_035712125.1 Terriglobia bacterium | reverse complement strand
GAGACATGTGGATTCGCTCCACGATCCAACAACAATTTCGCGACATCGTTATGATCGTTATCGAGGGCGACCATCAGCGGAGTCACGCCTTCCGGCGTCGGCACATTGACGTCGGCGCCGGCTTTTATCAGCGCCTCAACGCAGTCATTGCAACCGTTGCGGGAGGCATACAGCAACGCGGTAAGTCCGCCGACAGGACGATACTGACCGCGGGGCTCCGAGGAAAGCTGGTTCGGCCAGTCGGTATATAGGGCTCGAGGCTTGACGTCAGCGCCTTTCGAAAGAAGTAGCTTTGTCATCTCGCCCGCATTCTTCGGCGCGGTGACAGCCCACATCAAAGCCGTTTGGTTTTGAAACTTCTCGACTGCGTTTACGTTGGCGCCGGCTTTGACCAGCATTTCGACGAGGGGCAGTTCCGCCGTCTTAATCGCGAGCATTAACGCGGTCTGGCCATCCTGATTCGCGGCCTCGACTCCGGCTCCGCCATCCAGCAGCATTTTCATCATCCGCGCGTCGGCCAGCTTCACAGCTTCGGCGAGCGGGGTGGCACCGAACTCATTTGTGACGTCCACTTTCGCCTTCTTCGCGATCAACGCATCGATCAGTTCATAGTCGACCTTGTAAACCGCCCAGTGGATCGGGCGGGTGCCGTCTGGTTGCGCTTCATTCACATCCGCGCCGCTGCGGATTCTCTCGAGCGCCGCCTTGCGGTTTCCGGTTCGGATGAGGTCGGCGAGAGAGCCCGACTGACCGACGACCGGTCCAACGGCAGCAGCCATACAGAAAAAAGCGAGAATGAAACGCTTCACGTTGTGTCTCCCAGTTCCTGAGTTTTGAGTTCTGAGTCGTGAGTTTTGAGCAATACCGATTTCCGCCTCTCAAGACTCGAAACTTTTAAACTCAGAACTCTTCTAAACGACAGTCCGGTCCAGCTTGTTATGGTGCGCCCAGAGGCCCTTGGCCGCGTCATACAGGAACTTGTAAGGATCTTTCCATGTTCGCGGGAGACCTTTCAGAGCGCCTCCCTCCAGCATGTCCTTTGGGCCGTCGCCTTGCTTAACCTGTTTGAATAGGCGTTCCCGAACCTCTTCCATCATGTCCCGCTCCGCCTTGAATTCCGCTTTCGACATGATGGGCCCATAAGCGGGCACGATTCGTGTTCGCTCATCCGCGAGCTTGAGGAGGATATCCATGGAGTCCACGCGGCCTCCGATCCATGCTCCCGTCAAATAATCGAGCGCCGGATCGCGCAGCGGTGAGGCGACGTCGCCCACCGCGAGAACATTCGTATTCCGGAAGAACACGTAGATGTCGCCGTTTGTATGAGCCAGGGTCAGATAGCCGTAGTCGATCTGCTCGCCGCCCGTTTTCAGCGAACCGGTTGTCAGAAACGTCTCGGTGGGACGAGCGGCTTTCGGGCGGGCTTTCTCATAGCGCTCTTCGGCCTGAACCCAGTGGTCGGAGGACATCCACTCCAGGGTGCGCTTGTGCGCGATGATTTTCGCCCCCGCCGCCGAGAAAATTTCGTTGTTGCCTGTCTGATCGGTGTGATGGTGGGTGTTGAAGAGAATCCTTACTTTTGCGTTCGCCCCAAGCGACGCCATGACTCTGTCCCCGGACTTCGGAACGCCGCCATCTACCAGTACGACTCCGTCAGGGGAGGAAAAGGCGACGACATTCGCGCCTCCGCCGTCGATAACAGACAACGTGCCTGATTGTTGCGCTGAAAGAGCGCGCGCAGTGAGGACTCCTCCCGCAACGCATTTGAGAGCTTGTCTTCGATTCATGCTCATGGCCTCACGCGACCTAAATACCCGCTATCGTGCCGCTGCTATCGCCGAACTTGTCGCGCTCCACGCCGATCTTCTGAAGCAGTGTCAGGTGAAGATTCGCGATCGGGGTGCGTTCCGGCAGGACGATATGCTGGCCGCCGAGCTTCATCTTGCCGGTGCCGCCACCGACTAATATGTTCGGCTCCGGGTAGTGGTCGTGCCGGTCGCTGTTGCTCATGTTCGATCCGTACATGAAGATCGAGTGATCGAGCAACGATCCCGGGCCGTCGGGTGTTTCCGCCATCTTCTTAATAAAGCCCGCGAACTGCTCAAGGTGCCACGTTTGGATTTTGACCAGCTTCTCGATCCTCTGCAGATCGTTGGCGTGGTGCGATACGGGATGGAAGGAATCCGGAACACCGATGTGGTTGTAAGTCCGGTTCGTGCCCTCCGCGGCCATGATGTAGGTGACGACGCGCGTTAGGTCCGCCTGATACGCGAGGGCGATCAAGTCGAACATCAACTTCACCTGTTCGGCAAAAGAGTCCAGTTCTCCCACAGGAGCTTCCGGAATTTTGAGCGCGGAGAGATCCTGGGCCGCCGCCTTCTGCGTGCGCCGCTCGATCTCGCGAACGCTTTCGAGATACCCGTCGAGAATCGCCTTGTCTCTGTTCCCGAGATCGGCTTTCAGGCTCTTTGTGCCATCCAGGATCAGATCGAGGAGGCTGTCGGTGCGTTTGTTGATTGTCGCGCGTTCCTGCGGCGTGTCGCCCTCACCGAATAACTGCAGAAAGACCTTCCGCGGATTCGGCTCCATCGGCAGGGGCGAGTTCGCGTCGCGGAAAGACAATGTGGAGTAGTATCCGCCCCCACCCGCCGCAGACTGGACGGTGGTTTCACCAGCGACTTCGAGCGAGGGCAAAGGCGTATCCTGGCCGATGATTTTCGCGATCACCTGATCGAGGGTCGTGGCCATATGCGCGCGTGGAGCGCCGGTATCCGGACGCGTGGCGCTGAGCCACGTGGCGGCAGTGAACGAATGAACCGAACCCGACGTGGCGGCATTCTGCAAGTTCCCGAAAGACGAAACATACTTCTTGTACGGCTCCAGCGATGCCAGGATAGGACTGAGCTTGAAATCGGCGCCGGAGCCGGACGGCGTCCACTTGTCCAATGCCGGACCATGCGACGTGTTCCCCATGATCGCGCCGTGAGGAATATAGACGAAGCCTGTCCGCAGCCTGGGAACCGCCGCGGTTTGAGCGAGAGCCGTAGCCGCGGGCACCATCGCATCCAGGAACGGCAGCCCCAACGTGACTCCGGCGGTCTTCAGAACTGTTCTGCGCGAAATATGTTTCTTCGTGATGAACATCATTTTTCCCCTATTTCCCCTTCAGGGGCCTGCTTACGGAAAGCGTCGCTATTGACGATTCCCACTACGATCGAGGACAGCTTGTAGTTGTCTTTCGCGGCAGCCCGAACGATGGTACGAACTTGAGGCATATCGAAATACTCCAGGTGACGGTTGACCGCGTACATCAGCAATCTCTCCGTCACGGTCCGCGCGAACACTTCCGGGCGCGCGGCCAATTGCGCGCGGAGATCCACGACACCGTTGATGGCAACTCCTGTAGGCAGCACCGTACTGGCATCGATCGGAGCTTTGGCCTCGCTGTCCGTCGTCCTCCATCGGCCGATCACGTCGAAGTTTTCCAAAGCCAAACCTGTCGGATCGATCACGCCGTGGCACGTCCGGCAAGTCGCGTTGTCGCGATGCTGCTCAAGCCTCGCCCGGACCGTCTTCGGCTGTTCTCCGGCCTTTTGTGAGAGGTCGGTAGCGGTATCGGGCGGAGGCGGCGTCGGCGGGCTGCCCATCAGTTTCTCGAGCACCCAGGCTCCACGCAATACTGGAGACGTGCGGTCGCCATACGAAGTCCGCATTTGCACGGCCGCCTTGCCCAGCAGGCCGAAACGCGCTTTGTCTACGAGCGGAACCTTGCGGAACTGAGCGCCGGTGACACCGGAAATACCGTAGTGCCGCGCCAAAGGTTCATTCAGAAATGTATAGTCGGCCGTCAGGAGTTCTACAACGCTTCGGTCTTCTGCGAACAGACTGCCGATAAAGGCTTCGGCTTCCGTCAAGAAATCGCGACGGAGTGATGTGTCCCCAAAGCCAGGGAACAGATTCGGGTCGGGAACGACTTGATCCAGCGTGGTGAGATCCAGCCACTTCATGGCGAAACTGGTGGCCAGGCTGGAAGCCCGTGGATCGGCGAGCATGCGTCTCACCTGTCTTTCTATCACCCCCGGACGGGTCAACCCATTCGCCGACGCGAGCTTCAATAGTTCCTCGTCGGGACCTGTATTCCACAGAAAAAAGGAAAGCCGGGACGCAAGTTCCAGATCGGTGAGGGCGAACTCCGTATCGGAAGTTGCGGGCGTCGCTCCTTTAGGCCCTCGAATGCTGCGATACAGAAACTGCGGGCTGACCAGCACCGCCGCCACGAGCTGCTCGATTCCGTGGTCGAACGTTCCGCCGTTACGGCGTTCCGCTTCGTAAAACGGCATGAGGCGGTTCATATCTTCGGTCGTGACGGGCCGCCGGAATGCGCGTCGCGCCAGGTCTTCCGCGATTTGTCTGGCGCAGGCCGGCTCGCCGGTCTTTTTGGGATCGCAGACAAAGATCATGGCACGGCTCGGAGTCATCGACACGCCGGTGGGGTTGAAGGGGCCCGCAACCACGACGCCGGGATCGAGAAGACGCGGCCGCCAATCAGGAGGGGCCGCGCCGCCAGTCGTTCCGGCGTAGCCTAGCAACCTTTCGAGGTTTTCGCCCGTCTCCACCTGGGGGCGGTCGACGAAAGCCACGACAACGTCGTGCGCGCCGGCTTTCACCTGAACGGGAATCTTTGAGAAACGCTCCATGATCTGAGCGCGTCCGGTTCCAGCGGTGCGATCGGCCAGAGATAGATCCGCCGCTCCACCGATGGACTTGCGAAACATGATCCGGCCATCAATCAGGATGACCACTACGTGCTCGCGCACCAGTGCATTGCTGTAAGGGCCCACCGCAAGGTTATTGATAGTGATTTGATACTCGCCGTCGGCTGGGAAGTTGTGTTTGAACTTGACGCCTCCCCACGTACCTGGAGGTGGAGGGTCGTCAGGATTCTGGTTTTCCTTGATCTTGTACGTCACGCTGCCAACGCGAGGATTGGGATTGCCCACGGCAAGCTGAGCGACATGCCGTGCGGCAGTAACGTACTGGTCGAGGAACGCGGGAGATACGCTCAAGGCGTCCGCGATGTTGTCGAAGCCCTCCACCTTGATGTCCTGCGGCAGAACGTCCTTCGCGTTCAGGTCCACGCCCACCAGAGCTTTCACCGACGCGGCGTACTCGGTGCGGTTCAGGCGCTGGATCGGCACATAGCCCGCCGTCGGACGTTTGGCACGCCCGTCGCCAGCCGCGGAGTCCAGTGCGTTCTCCATCCAGGCGACGAACGAATCGACATCTTTCTGCGGCGGCTGGGGACTGCCCGGCGGCGGCATCTGGTTCCCGCGCAGCTTGCGCAGGGCCTTCTCCCAGATCTGCGCGTCATCGGCGGCGGACTGCCCAACTTGAAGGCTCAAACGATCCAGTACCTCGCCATCCAACGCCAGGCCACCGCTCTTGACCCGCGTGTTGTGGCAGGTCACGCAGTAGGTGGTCAACATCGCGCGATGTTGCCCCCCCTGCACCACGGTGCCCGTCTGCATGAGCGCCGGAGAGGCGATCAGAACCAGAAGAGCGCTCACGGAAATGAACTGCTTCATAGTGTGCAACCTATCGCTCAATCAACAATTTGCAGTGGGACGCCCCTAATCGGGAGCGTTCTTCTTTTATCACAAGAGCCCGAGCCGACCCAACTTCCACTGATGCAGTAGCTATGGCGCGACTCGCAGGTTTCGCTCGAACCGCGCCATCCGCCGGAGCGTTCCCTCCGGTCCGAGAAATAACCGAAGCGTTGTATTCACCGGCACCACGTGGCACGAGGAACCAGGACGACTCGCGTTGAATATCGGCTTTCCAGCGTCAGCGATCTCATGGATCCGGACGATGTTCCCGTCCAGCGCCCGCACTGTCGTCCCTTTCCATCGAATCGGCATCTCCGTTCCCTCGAATCCGCTAACCCCGCCTTTTTGCAGGTCTCGGCGGACCCAATTCGGAAAGCATCCGGCACCGGCAGGAATCCCGTGTGCGCCAATCACGGCGGAGCCAGTCCGTAGGAGATAACCGACTACGCATTCCTCACTGATCGTGCCTTTGGATCGCCGTGCCACGCTGACATTGATCTCGGCGATCGCGTCACGAGTCAATTTAGCCATGGAGGCGTGTGATGAGCTTGCGTGGAGTAATCTTTCCAGTCTTACACGTTCAAAAACATCCGGACGAGCGGTTCCGACAGCCCGAACTTCAGGGCTTTTCGATCGGCGCACATACGTTCTGAGCTGCGGACCGGCATTCACGACCTGCCCGCTCGTATCCACGAAGTTCGAGAGGAGCATCATGAATGGACGTTGGTCCGAGAATCCCACGACTGAAAAAGCAATCCGCCGATCTCCAAGAATCCTTCCCAGTCGCGTGTCGAATTTAAGCAGTCGGCTTGAGAGTTCCGAAAGACTCCCGTTATGCGGAATGGATTCCACCTGATCGACGATCCACTGGCCGACATCGTCGATCAGTGGCGGAGCGCTCGCTACACCCGCGTACGCAATCAGCGCAGACCAGTCACCACGAATAACGGGGATTAGCTTCTGGGTGTCGTAACTGTCCGCGAGGGCAACCTGATCTTTTGTGGATGTAAGGCGAAAATCAGCGCAGAGATAGACGGCGTCTCTCGACGTCAGCATCAGGTTCAGCGTCATGTCTCACAGAATAACTCGGCCATGGGAGCGACCGTGCTGACATTGGTCATTCCCGGTCTCCACCCCGATTCGCCACGCGCCGGGTTGCCGAGGATATTGCGGATAAACATGCTGGAGGAATCCACGGGAAGCTTGGTGACGTTGGCGTAGAACGCTTGCTTCTGCGGGTCACGGAGATAGGTTTCGACATTCGAGATATAGAACACGCCCACCGTTGTCTAGTGCTCGTTGAGGTAACGGCCAACATTGCGCGGCCGGACCGGGGAAATCTGCCACTAATGGAACAATCAGTTCTGTCGCTGCATTTCACGCACGTACAGGTAGTTTTCTTATCGAGGCCCGCTGGGTCGCACACGCGAGAAAAGGTTGCTTACGAACTCTGCACGGTTGGGAGACATGTCGAAGAGCGCCGTCGTTGGGACTGACCAAGGCCTGGGAATGGAGGGACGTTGATCGATCTAGATCAACGTCCCTCTGTCTCTTTGGTGATTTCTCTCGAGTCAGTGCCGCATCTGATTGGTAATGCTTTCCGTTTCGTAGATCTCGCAATGCGCACGCTCCGCAATAAGTGTGTTCCCGTTGCCGAGACGCAGAGTACGCGGTGGCACGACCCAGGGTTCGACCAACGATTCGGGGTCGTGGATGGTCATTTCGTGCAGGATGTCATTGCCCGTACGCGTGAACTTCTCGACAATCCGCATGTCCCCGGAGTGGAACAGGCCGCCACGTCCCAGCCATGTCGAATCGACGAACGAAATCGAGTCGACCACCAGCGTGTCGCCCTCCCACTTTCCGATGCCGTACCCAAGATAGGTTGCCTGTCTCGCCTGGTTCGCATTGTGCTCACCGCCGTTCGTCGGGATCATCCGATATTCCCTGTTTCCGCCGCCGTAATCGCTATACGTATAAAACAGGGTAATGTCGTCTACCGTGTGGAAGATGCGGCGGGGCTCGCCCTGCCGCGGAATCCCCATCGGCTGGCACGTCATGATCGGATCGAACTTGTTCGTCCACATGTCGAGCTCTTGTACTTTGTCCCAGTGCTCGGGTCTGTAGATCGGGCCGTGTAGGTTCATCCAATATCGCGAGGGTGAGATCCACGCAGAGTCCACCACGAAGTTGTCGTTCGGGACTTTGCAACGAGTCTGCGTTGGGCCACATCTGCGGTTCGCGGGAAACGGTGGGTTATAAGCTGCAGCACCGCCATTGCCAGGGCCTGCAACCACAGTCCAGCTACCCGTCATGTCTGGTTTGCCGTTGGCAAGCCTCGGCGTTACGACCTGATCCGCGGGAGCTGGCGCCGGCGCCGGTGGGCCAGCCAGAGGAACACTTGGACCAAACGCGGAAACCCAGGCGGGAGGCTGCAGGGTTGGCTTGATCGCCGCCTTGACGCTGGCGGGCACGGGCATCACGACATACATCTGCCCTGTTTCCGTCCACGTGGTCGTGATATCGCGAACGACCGTACCATTTCGGCGTTCCGTCATCCTGCCGGCGACAAACGCCTCGGCCGGGTGGAGCGGATTGTTCCAGTCCCGATAGTCGCTGTAGACGAACTCGGTGGTGTTGGTTCCATGCCGGACCACAACGCGTTCCGCCATGAACTTCGCGTCGAGGGTTGCCGTCGCCGTTGCCGTGGGGACGCCGGGAATCGGGAAGGACACAACGGGCTTTCCGCCTTCCCACACCACCGACGTCTTACCTGCCGTTGCGACATCGGCGGGCACCTGGGTGCTTGGCCTGACCGAAAATATCGGGGGATCCTGGATCCCCGCCAGCGCGGACTTGAGCGCGCCCTGCGGACTTGCCCAGAGGCGAATCATCCGCTCCTCGGTGGCAGCCGCCATCGGAGTCGCTTTACCTTTTCCCTTGATGAGCTCCGC
>DASTBJ010000455.1:0-3887 GCA_035712125.1 Terriglobia bacterium | reverse complement strand
AAGAGCGCCGTCGCCACGTTTTTCGAAGTGTTTCCCAACGCAACGATCTGGGGCAATACGCATCAGGGCAGAGGGCACGACATGGTCCTGCTTGGGCAGGTGGAACCGGCGCGAATCGACCTGGACGAGATCGAACGGCGTTTAAAACGACCCGAATTTTCCAGGGTTGCCGAATCGCTGGACGAGATTGGAATGGGGTCGTCCATTGAGCTTTTTGGGACGTACGCCGGCCGCAAGGAGGACCTGGCGGAATGGTTGAAAGGGGCTGCCATAAACTACGACAAAAACCTCCGGATGCAATACCTTGCGGGCTTCGGGCTGAACCGTGATGACAGCGCGTCGATCTATGGCGAACTGCTCCTCCACCGGCAGTTCCCGGACAACCTTTTCACGAGTGCCGAAGGGCGGGTCGAGGCACTACAAAAGACGTTTTAAAAAGTTCTTGGGACGTTATGCCCATATCCTAGAATGCCCGATGAGCCGCAAACGATTTGTAGCGCTATGGCTGAAGGCAGGACTGATGTGAGTGCTGGAGAAGAAGGCGGGATGCCGGGTAATGGGACGCAATCCAATGGATCTGCACCTGCGGATCGGGTCCTGAAAAACGTTCAGGAATTGCAATCATGGTACGCGGCGGAATTTGAACGGCGTTTCACCGCGGTCAGCGAAATACTCCACAACCAACTTCAGTCCCAGATTAAGGCAGGCGCGGGCGGATCCGCGCGGCCCTCGCCTACAGCGCCGATTACAGACGCTGCTTCTCGCGAAAAGCTTCTCGAAGAAATCAAGCGAACCGAGGAAGTTTTGAACAAGTGCGCCGCCGAACTTGAGCGCATGGTTGCAGACGATGCGGTCAATCTCGGACTTCTGCTGCAGATGAGAAATCAGCAACTAGAGGTGAAGGCCTATCTGCGAGGGCTGAGATACTCCGTCGACGGCGCGTCCTCCGCGCCGCACGCGAAACCTGCTTCGTCAACTTAGCCTGGGTTAATACGCGTTATCGCGAAACGGCGGTCTTAAGCTCTGCGAGTGGTTTCGTGATGTCGAGCAGGCATTCACGGAGCGCCTGTTTGTAAGGATCCGGTTGCCGAGCGTTTCCGACCGTTCGCCACGTCATGTCATTCGTCGCCGCAACAATATCGCGCGCATCTTCGATGGACAGAGCTATGGACAGGGCTGCCTCCACCCAATAGTGCTCACTAAAAAGGATTCCGGTGCGTGCAAAACACACGGCACCAATAGGGTCGAGCAACACCGGGTCGGCGTTGTTCTTAATTTTTGCCCGCACGCGCAGACGCGGCGTCTTGCGACGTTCCACGTACGGACTATCACCGGTCATCAAGGTCCAATCAAAGAGATCGCGTGCTTTTTCCAGTTCAGCGATGAATTCCTTGGTAACCATCCCGTCTCCTCGAGGCTGCCTCCGATGTAGGTGAGATTCGGCCCGCCACCTGACAGGGTACGTTGTGGACATCAAAAGTGAAGGGGGAATGTGGTGCCGGCCCGTCTCTACAGCCGTCAACGAATTGACGGCGATCGTTCCGTGTTTTCACATGCACCCTGCCAGCCCTGACGGCAGGCGAGAGCGTAGAGTTTCATCGGACTTCGCTCGTGGATTTCGCCCTTGCTTCCTCTCAAGATGATTGGAAAGTCATCGAGCCCGGGCCTGGCTGCCGTGAATCCGCCCTGCTGTGTTGAAAGTGTGATCGTATTGGCGCAGGCGGCAGCTATGCCGAGGTCGCAGCCGCGAGAAAAGTACGGCGCGGCGCCCCCGGGATCCACTCGCCGGAGGTCCTCCCCCGACCGCGAGAGTGCAACATGAAGAAGCCCGGCCTCGTTGCAAGACCAGCCGGATCCGCGGACGCAATACGAGGCTTGCAGGTCTGCCAGGTACGGACAGGCATACGGACGCTCTTCGTGACACGCTTGCCGCCAGAAAGGCAGCCATTGGCCTGGATGATTGTCGCCAACTCCCTGTACGGCACTCATGCCGGCGAAAATCGTTCCCCAGATCGCCATGAAGGCCAGATGCCGGTGCCGTGGCGCCAGCGCGGCACCAATCCTCTCGGGACTGATCGCGCTCAGAAACCGCGAACGGGCAACCTGGTCGATGCCTTTTACCATGAGGTTCAACACGGGTACCTGGAGCAGTTTGTCGTAAAACGTAGGGAGTCCAGCGCTGCCAAGCACCTGGTACAGGGCTACGGTGCTCAGTCCGTAGAGCACTCCGAAAATGATGCGTCCCAATTCCGTTCGCGGAGATGTCGAAGGATCCGTGAACAGCAGGTGCATTCCCAGAAAAACGGCGATTGGAATATAGGAATCGTAAAAGAAATAAATACCACTGGTGGCGAAGTACAGCAGTCCAAAGGCATACGTTGTGAGAACGGCGGACATCGTCATGAGCGTGACGCCGAAGAAATACTGCCCGGGCAAGCCGATCAGAAACAACGCGAGGTAGATATGAGGTGGATAGAACTGCGTAACGGCGATTTCACGCCCCCAGGTGATATTGCTCGCGCCGGTCGCGATCAGGACCAGGGAAAACACTGCAAGCGGGAATGACGATGGATTGAAGATGTGTGCGCGCCGCCCGTCCTTGTTCCAGCGAAGTAATTCCTTTGCAGCGAACCCCAGGGCAACCATCAGGAACTGCAGATAAAACCAGTCCGGTTTGAACCACAGAAAAAGATTAATGCTGAAGACTACAGGGAAAGGGCCGAACCCGAGCGTGTACGTCTGACGCCGCGACCAGGACAACAGCATGTCGAATGCGTAAGCGAACAGCAGCTGCGCGAAGATGAAAAATCCGGACTCATAAACCTGTGGCCAATACCATCCCCAATACAGCAGAACCGAACCCTGCGCGCACGCCTGGACGTAGTGCTGCTTTCGAAGCTGAAGGTCCAGCGCAAACCTGCGGCTTCGAGGTGAGAATGCCAGCAGGAGGGCCCACAAACCCAGGACCCCTGCCGTGATTAGAAAACTCCACGCTACACGAGGGGTTTCTCGAACCGGAGAGAATGCCGTCAGTCCTGCCAGCCATAAGATCAACAGAGACGGCAGGGTTAAGAGTTTTTTGCCGAACATCGGTGTAACGCTTTTATCAGAGGCGGATAGCGGGTTCAACCACGCGAAGGCATTGTGTCTCTGCGATCTGCGCAGCACGGCTGCTTCGTACGCCGCCTTAATTTTTCGTCAGAATCTATTCCTTTGTGTGGGCATTAACGTTGGCCAGGAGCCTGCGTCTAAGCGCGGCAGAGGAGCTACACATGAAGTGGTTAAGACTGTTCGTGCTGCTTGGCGCGCTGACTGTACCGGGTTGGGCCGAAGACGGAGATGCCCCGGATCAGGGTGTCGCGCGTATCAGAGTTTTGAATGGTGATGTCACTGTTCGTCGCGGGGACTCGGGGGAGTTCGTTGCTGCTGAACTTAACGTGCCGCTTGTCTCACTGGATCATGTGTTAACGGACGAGAAGTCCCGCGCCGAGATTCAGCTGGACTGGGCGAACTTTGTGCGCGTGGCGCCGGAAAGCGAGGTTCGCCTTGCGGAGCTGAAGGATCGCGATTTTCTCATTCAGGTTTCATCGGGAACAGCGACGTTCCGCGTGCTGGAAGACACCGAATCACGACTCGAGATCAGCACCCCTAACCTCGCGATTCGGCCCCGCCGTCACGGCGTGTATCGCGTGACGGTTTGGGACGACTCCACAGAAGTGACGGTGCGTGCCGGCGAGGCGGAGATCTTTACCGGCGGAAAGACCGACGTTCTCCGCTCCGGCCTCACACTTGTCGTGAGTGGCGATCCGTCAGATCCGCAAGTTTCCTATCAATCCGCGATTCCCCACGATGAATGGGATCGCTGGAACGAGGCGCGCGATCGTGAT
>DASTBJ010000454.1:0-6850 GCA_035712125.1 Terriglobia bacterium | reverse complement strand
TAACGCGCGAAATGCTGCGGCTGAACTGGTATGCGACGGCTCTCTACCCTGCTGGACATTTCGCCCGTCAGATCCAGGTTGAGGCCCGTTTGAAACTTCCCAGGGGATGGCAATTCGGGACCGCGCTCGACGTGGCCTCGAGCCGTGATGACAACACGGTTTTCAAGCCTGTCTCCTTCGAGACCCTGATTGATTCCCCGGTCTACGCGGGAAAGTATTTCAAGAAATTCGATCTCGATCCGGGTGGCCGTTCACGTGTCACGCTCAACGTTATGGCTGATGAACCCGAGTTCCTGGAAGTCAGCCCAAAAGTTCTTGAGATTCACCGCGAGCTCGTGCGGCAGGCCGACAAACTGTACGGCGCGCGGCACTTTGATCATTACGATTTCCTGTTGTCGTTAAGCAACAGGCTCGCGACAACCGGTATCGAACATCAACGTTCCAGCAGCAACGGTGTCGAACCAAAATATTTCACGACATGGGATACGGCATTTATCAGCCGTGATCTTCTCGCCCATGAATATAACCACTCCTGGAACGGCAAGTATCGGAGGCCCGCCGATCTGTGGGTTCCCAATTTCAACGTCCCCATGCGCGACAGCCTGCTTTGGGTTTATGAGGGCCAGACGCAGTATTACGGCCAAGTGCTGCAAACCCGAGCCGGATTTCTCACGAAACAGCAGATGCTCGATAGCCTCGCCGTAACGGCTGCTGCATATGAAGCACGAGCAGGGCGCACGTGGCGCAGTCTCCAGGATACGACCAACGATCCAATCATTGCCCGTCGTCGCGCCATACCCTGGACCAACTGGCAGCGCAGCGAAGACTACTACCAGGAGGGACAACTCCTGTGGCTCGAAGCAGACACCCTCATCCGAGAGCGTTCGGGAGGGCGACGGTCCCTGGATACATTCGCTCGGGCATTTTTCGGCATTAATGACGGCGACTGGGGACAGGTCACTTACACGTTTGAAGACATCGTCAGCGGATTAAACGCGGTCGAACCCTATGACTGGTCGACGTTCCTTCGCACGCGGCTGGACGAGTTATCGCCACACGCCCCACTCGATGGTCTCAAGCGTGGCGGCTACCGGCTGCTCTATACGGACACACCTACGGACTATGCCAAGTCCAATGAAACACGCCGCAGAGTGACCGATCTCACGTTTTCGATCGGCGCCGTCGTCGACAGCGCTGGCAAATTCACATCGGTAATGTGGGAAGGTCCGGTATTCCGCGCCGGGTTGACTACGGAGTCTCAAATCGTGGCGGTCAACGGCATTGCTTTTGACGGCGACAAATTGAAGGCTGCCGTGAAAGCCACAAAAGATGGAAGCGCCCCCGTCGAGTTATTGATCAAACAGGGAGATCTCTACCGCACAGTAAGGCTCGAATACCGCGATGGTCTCCGCTATCCCCGGCTCGAGCGAATCAACGGAACGCCGGCGCTTCTGGATGACATCCTGGCTCCTCTCTGACGCATCCATCGCGTTACCGTTGTGATAGGCTAACCGGAACGTTCTGAGAGGCTTCATGACGCGGTTCCTGATTGCAGCAATTCTGTTTCTGCAGGCGCAGTTGCCGGTCCAACAGGTTCAGCCTGGCACTATCACCGGCCGACTCCTGTCGCCGAGGGGAGTTCCGGAACCCGGGGTGCGAATTGCGGCTGTGCCGGCTGCGGAAGCCGAGAAGACCGGAGGCACCGCGCTCCTCGGAATCAGCCTTACAGACGAAGAGGGTCGATACCGACTTGAGAATATTCCACCCGGACGCTACTACATCTTTGCGGGCTTGATCGACCTCCCCAGCTATTATCCAAATGCGACCTCGATCCCCGGGGCTACTCCTGTGGATGTGGAGGCCGGTGTCACGCTTTCTGGAGTAGATTTCAAGATGGCGCGACCAGCCAGCCTGACCGTCGCCGGTCGCCTCACTGTCCCTTCTACAATGAAGGTCGGCGATGGATCGACAGTGACACTAGCCCCCATGGGTCGCGCATCAACCGGTACTTCGCAGCAGGCGAGAATTGCACTCGATGGTTCGTTTGAGTTTCCGCGCGTTGCACCCGGGGAGTACTCACTGACATCGAGCGTTCCAGGCTCGACTCCGGTCAGCGTCAGGGTGACCGACGCAGATCTGAGCAATATCGCCATGCCGGTTGTGGATTGCAATACAGGCGTGGTTGTAAGCGGCCGGCTGATCGGAACACCACAAACCCCGGTTTCCATCATGTCACTGAACAGATCTCAGGCGGGATGCAGTTCTTTGACTCGCGTCGAACCCGACGGCACCTTCGCATTCGCCAATGTTCCTGAAGGAACATATCAACTCCAGCTGAGTCCTGCGCCTCTGGGCTGGTCCACTATTCCTCTGACTGTTGAAAAGATCGACTTGCGAAATCTCGAAGTGAAGCTGCCATCGCTTGTCGTCATACGAGGTCGCGCGACTGTGGAAGATGGAACCGCTCTTCCTCGGGCTGCTCGGGGTGGCCATATTCCGATTCAGGCGGTTCAGCTCAACGGCCTGGGTGTTGTCACGTCGTCCATCCAGGACGATGGATCCTTTGAGTTCAAGCTGCCGCAGGGCCGCTACCGGATTTCGGTTTCCAACCTTCCCGGTGCTTACTATCTCAAATCGATTCGGTCGGGATCCTTCGATCTCTCGATGTCGCCGCTGGAGATCGGCAGTACGTCAGCAGAGGACGTCCGAGTGACACTGGGTTGGACCAGGCGGCCGGAGACATCGGGGGTTCGGGTCACGGGTCGAGTCACCTTTGCTCCGACAGGAGCCCTCCCGCGATCTGAAAGTGTTCTTCTTGTCTCTGTATCGGCTGGTAAGAACGCCGCAGTTTTGGAGAGCATCCTGGCGCCTGATGGCGCCTTTGAATTCACGGATGTTTCGCCGGGAACGTATAACATCGAAACATATCCGGACACCCCCGCAGCCCTTCAGGGAATCGTCGTGAACCGAACCGATGTCAGCGGAATCGAGTTTGTCCTGCCGGTGCTGGTAAAAGTTCGGGGCGATATCGAGTGGGTACTTGCTGAAGGCCTGTCGGTACCGGCCGTTCGACCCAACGTCTCCGTGCAGTTCACCCGTAATGAAGGATCGAGAGTCCTTGCCTGGGGTTCGCTCGCGCAATCCGACGGCTTTCATTTTTATTTGCCCGAAGGAGACTACCGGTTTTCGGTCACCGATATTCCGCCCGATTTTGATCTGGGGTCCGTCACTTCGGGAGATTCGAATGTGCTGGAAGATGGACTTCGCGTGCGATCCAGCGCAAATCCGCCGAACCTGCGCGTGACACTGCGCAGCAAGTAAGGAAAATCGGGGTCAGGCCTGACCAGGCCCCGATTCCTTGTCAACCCCGATTTCCCTCAGCCTTTGACGTAGACGGCTTTTTGATCGACGAAGAATTCCAATCCGGTCTGGCTGTTCTCCGGCAATCCCGCGCCGGACTGCTTGACACCACCGAATGGCATCGACGGCTCTTTGTAGCCGGTATGGATGTTGACGTGAGCCAGCCCCGCCTCGATACCATCGACGTACTTCTTCGCGTTCGCGAGATTTTTCGTGTAGAGGGCGGACGACAGACCGTAGATGGAATTGTTCGCAAGCTCGATGGCTTCATCCAGTGAACCGAACTCACAAACAGCGAGGACGGGACCGAAGATCTCGTCTCGAAAGATAGGCATCGTTGTCTTCACGTTGGTGAACACCGTCGGACGGATGAAATACCCGGCGGGATCAACCGCCTGAGTTCCCGCGACCATGGTCGCGCCGTCTGCTTTCGCCTGTTCGATGGCCTTCGTGATATCCCGGAACTGATCGGGCCCGGCGACCGGCCCCATATCCGTCGTTTCGAGCAACCCGTCACCCACGTTCATCTTTTCGCAACGTGAAATGAGCGCATCGACGAACGTCTTCGCGATGCCCTTGTGCAGCAGGATTCTGCTGGTCGAAGTGCACCACTGTCCCCCATTTGAAAAGCCGGCGGTTACAGCAGCCCCCACCGCCTCGCCGATATCGGCGTCATCCATCACGATCAGGGCGTTTTTACCTCCGAGTTCAAGTTGAGTACGCGTCAGGTTGGCGGCGCATTTGACCTGGATCTTCTTGCCGACTTCGGTCGACCCGGTGAACGAAATCGCGCGCACCCGTGGATCCTCCACGATGACGTTGCCGATTCGAGATCCCAGCCCGGTCACGCAGTTGAAAACACCCGGGGGCAGGCCCGCACGCTCGAGCAACTGCGCCATGAACACGCCCGCCCAGGGGGTAAACGATGCCGGCTTGAACACAACCGTGTTGCCTGTCAAAAGCGCCGGCAGCGCTTTCCGGTTCATGACATTCATCGGGAAGTTCCAGGGACTGATGATACCGGCGATACCTAGCGGCTGGTACTGAACCCACGTCGAAATATCACGGAACGCTCCGGGCCCCGAGTGACCGGAGAACGCGGCGATCTGGTTCAGGTGGTAGCTTCCTTCAACCAGGGCCGAATCGACTTCAGCTCGGGATTCCTTAATCGTCTTGCCATTCTCGAGCGTGACGATTCGGGCCAACTCCTCGCGGGCGCCCTTCAGCAACCTGAGAAACTCGGAGATGACGTTCTGACGCTCAGCCAGCGGCGTCCGTTTCCACGAGCGGTACGCATTGTCGGCGGCGTCCAGGGCCTCGCGAACATCGTCGGGAGTCGAAGACGGAAACATCGCTATGTTGCTTCCGCGAAGGGCAGGGTTCTCGTCCTCGAAAGTCGCGCCATCGCGCGATGCCGTCCATTTGCCGTTAACGAAGTTTTTAAAGGTCTCGACTTTTTCTGTGTGAGACACCGACATTTAATACGCCTCCTCCAGGATCCCGATCAACGCTTCCTTGTCGAAACTGACCGGGCTGTTGTCCAGCAGCCGTTTCACACTCGTGGCCAGTTCCGCCATCTCACCGATCTGTTCGCGCTTCATGCCAATAGCGCCCAGCCCGCGTGGGATCATGACTTTATCGCCAAGTTTTGCAACCAGTTCCGGGGCCTGTTCGGCAGCCTCCTGATCGCTGACTTTCACCAGCGCCGGGTCCATCGCGCGGGCGATAAACGCCATTTCCGGAATTCGCGACTTCAGAATCGCTTTCATCACGGAGGGCATTAACACCGCGTTACCCAGGCCGTGGGAAGTATGGGTGGCCTCACCAACCGGGTACTGCAGCGCATGCACCGTCGCAGTCCCCGCGGCGGAAAACGCCATGCCGGCGAGCAGGCTGGCGAGAGCCATGCCTTCTCGGCCCTCGCGATTCGAGGGATCGTGGACTGCAGTCGGAAGCGACTTCGCAATCAGCGTAATCGCCTCTTTTGCGAACCCGTCCGAGGCGGGGTTCTTGCCCACAAAAATCGCGTGCGGCGAACGTCCTTCGGGAACTTTGGCGCAGTACGATTCGATGGCGTGGCTGAGGGCATCCATACCGGAGTGGGATGTGACGTGCGGCGGACAGGAAATCGTGAGCGATGGATCCACCAAGGCCCACCTGGGAATAATGCGACGGGTAGCAATACCGACCTTCATGTAGCGGTCGGGATCGGCCACGACAGCGACCGGACTGACCTCAGATCCGGTACCGGATGTCGTCGGGATGCAAACGATATCCATCAAAGGGCCCGGCACGGCATGCTCACCGTAGTACTTCGTCAGGGGCCCCCCATATTTCAGCAGGATGGCGGTGCACTTTCCCAGATCCATATTGCTGCCACCGCCGACGCCGATCATGACATCGGGGTTGAATTCACGGGCAGCTTTCGCGGATGCTTCGATCGTCGCGAGATCCACTTCCGGACGGCCCTCGGGGTACACCAGCACCTCGGCGCCACCTTCCTTGAGCAGAGCCTCGACGCGGTCGGCAATGCCGCTTTTGACCATGTTCTTGTCCGTACAGATCATGGCACGCTTGCCGAGTTCCTTGCTGATGGTGCGAAGCTCTTCCGCAACGCCCCAGCCGAAAAACACCCGGCCTGCTGTTGAAAACCCCCAGTGACGATTACTTGCCGACTGTGGCGCGGAGTTGCTCTGCGGCATGCCAAACCTCCTCGGGATGCGGAATCCCATTTACCAACCGTTCTTCTCGAAGCTTGAATTCGGGATCACCCGGAACCATCACTTGCTTGAATCCCACAGCCGGACGGGACCCGCGCAGGTCGTTCAGGTAGCCCTTGACACCTTCGGCCAGGGTATCCGCCCCGGGGAACGCCTTGGGATCGATCAGGATAAACAGGTCTCCAACCGTGCATCGGTATTCGGTATCCAGTGTACCAAGAACTTTGCGGCCGATCTCCGTGCCCGGCAACAATCCGCCCAGCATGGCGATGGCAATGCCCAGGCCGTAGCCTTTAGGGCCTCCTGCAGGGCTCAGGGAGCCATGAATAGCCTCTTCCGGATCGGTTGTTGGCCGGCCGTCTTTATCCACCGCCCAGCCCTCCGGAATCTTCTCTCCGCGATGCTTCATGGCGATGATCTTACCCATCGCGCTGACGGACGTGGCCATGTCGAGGACGAATGGGCGCGGATTGGCAGGGATTCCGATCGCAATCGGATTTGTGCCGACAAGCGCCTCCGCTCCGCCAAAGGGGTGAACCAGCACCTCCGTCGTCGTAAATGCAAGACTGCACAGGCCTTCCAGTGCCCGGCGTTCTGCATAGTATCCGACCATTCCAATATGCGCGGCGTTTCGGACAGTGAGTACGCCAACCCCATTTTTACGGACCGCCGGTGTCAATTCGCGGAGGCCCAGTTCGCAGATCGCGGTGCCAAAACCATCCTTTCCGTCGATGTTCAGGACCGATGCGGTAGACCAGGTTTTTTCAGGT
>DASTBJ010000453.1:0-14043 GCA_035712125.1 Terriglobia bacterium | reverse complement strand
ATCACATTCCGGTCGGTGGACGAATAGTTAGTCCTTTGGACTTTGGATCATGGTTCCTGGTCCATGGTTCTACGTGTCCCTAATTCACCAGGTCCGCCATGTTCTAGCGAAAGGAACTGGATTTTCCGTCGCTTCGGCCTTCCCTACAGGTGCCTGCGAATTCTTTTGAGTCCGCCAGCTGATCCCATGCCGCAAATAAAGATCAAATAAAAATAAAATATCTATTTCAACGTTTTTTCCGGTTAAGCGTCTATAAAAATGCTTGACACCAAGCTTTAGAGACTTTAAAAAATAGATGTAAATAAATTCTAAAACATTTTTAAATATGAAGGAGGAAGAACCATGAATCTCGTTCGTTGGAATCCCTTTAGTGAAATGGGCTTGCTGCAGAATCAAATGAACCGGTTGTTTGATACCGCGCTGCAAGGTTGGCCGGGTGAGTCCAATGGCACAACCAGCTGGATACCTGCGGCCGATATTTACGAATCCGATAACGAACTCGTTGTGAATCTCGACCTTCCAGGTATTGATCCGAACACGGTCGATGTCCGCGTGGAAAACAATGTCCTGTCGATTCGGGGTGAACGGCAGTTCGATGAGAAACAGAATAAGGAGAATTTCCATCGCGTGGAGCGTTCCTATGGACCATTTGCGCGATCGTTCTCTCTTTCCACTTCCGTCGATCCGGAGAAGATTCGAGCCAACTACAAAGCTGGTGTTCTCAGCATTACGTTGCCAAAAGCAGAAGCGGCGAAACCCAAGAGGATTCAGATCGCGGCGACTGCCGCGTAACTGTCGGCGCGCCTGGGGTTCGTTTTGGAACCTCGGCGCGTACGTTTGGTCTTTTCTTCGATCATGGGGGAGGTTCTTGATGAAAACGACGTTGTTGCCCTTTGTGTTTTCGACTGTGATGTTGTTGGCGCCATCTCTCGCAGCGAATCCAGATGCAATTCAAGAACAGCTTAAGGGGACGTGGTCGGGAGGTTGGATTCCCGAAGGCGGTGTGCGGGACGCGATGACAATCGAGCTCAGATTCGAGGAGAGCGGCAAGTTGACAGGGCGATTTGTCACTCCGGTTTCCATGAACTTTACCAGGGCGACATTTAATGCCAAGACGCGGGCGCTTCTATTGGAGGCCGCGGACGCGACCTCGGGCAAACAGTACAAGCTCAACGGGAAGGTCGAAGGAACGGAAATCAAGGGGACGGTGGCGGCCGACAATCAGGGCGGTCAGGTACATCTCATCAAATGGACGTATGTTCCACCAATCCGGTAAACCAAACATAGGAGGTATGCAGACATGAAAACAAGAGTTTACAGCCTCGCAACGCTATGTGTTCTTGTCTTCACATCCTTAATGGCGCAGGCCAGCCAACTTGACAGTAAGACCTTCACGTGGAGCGCCGAACTTGTAGCTCTCGACGAGAGTACGCGATTCCTTACTGTCAAGGCCCCGGTTGTCGGTGAGCAGGCACCGGCGGATTTCGGACGTTTCAAGGCCGGTGAACGCATGATGCTACGGTGGTCTGGCTACGACACGTCGGCGGATGCGATCTCCACTGCAATCCGACCCGCGGACGTTAAAACGGACGAGCGGTTCACGATTCCGGCCGACTTTGTCGCTTTTGATGCCAGCCGTCGGTACGCTACTTTCAAAGTCCAAATCCCGGAAAACAATATTGCGAGTTTGAAGGCGCTCAAGCCGGGCGAGTGGGTTACGGCGACATCACCACACGGGTCTTCGAGCAAGACCACTCCCATCCTTTCGATTAGACCGTACGTGGTAAGCACGAGTACAGGGAGTTCAAACTGACGGGAGGCGCGCTATGAACGTAAGCATGCGCTTGCGACTTGTTATCGCCGGGCTCTGTTTGGCAATCCTGGCTATTACCGCGAGCGGAGTCAGCGCCCAGGTAACTGGTTCCCCGGCCTCACAGGTATGCAGTACTGACGAGCCGCGGGAACTGACCGAAGAGTACAGGTGGAGATGGCGTGCCCACCAAACTCTGGGTTGCCTTATCAGTACGCTCGATCAGGCTCTGCACAGGCCAGACAACGATGGAAAAGAGCAGGTGACGCTCTCGCGCGACGAAGTTGAGCAGGTTCGAAAGCTGGCTTGGTGGGCCAGGGACGCCGCCCAACGCATAGGTCGTTAACCTTATTGGATAGTTACTAAAACATTCGTATGGAGGAGCAAAATACCATGAATCTCGTTCGTTGGACCCCATTTCATGACATGACACTTCTTCAAAACCAGATGAACCGTCTTTTCGATGGCACTCTGCAAGGCTGGCCAAGCGAAGCCGATGGCACCCGTAACTGGGTCCCGCCGGCTGACATTCACGAGACCGATAACGATCTCATCGTTACAACGGATCTCCCTGGTGTTGATCCGAAGAATATCGATGTTCGGGTCGAGCGCAATGTTCTCAGCATTACCGGCGAGCGCCATTTCGAAAGGAAGGTGGAGAACGAAAATTTCCATCGAGTCGAGCGGATGTACGGCGGTTTCGCACGCTCGTTCACGCTCTCGACGCCCGTGCAGGCCGATAAGATCCAGGCTACCTATAAGGACGGAGTCCTCAGGATCTCTCTCCCAAAGGCGGAGCAGGCAAAACCAAAACGCATCCAGATTGGAGCGACGGCCGCGTAATTTGATGCCCCTACGTCGCCGAGGCTCGCCTCTGAGCCCCGGCGACGCTGCAGTAGCGAACGTCAGCACAAGGCTGAGCAGCCCCCAGAAGACCAGGCCTCGCCCGATCGCCAAATTTCACAAGATTTTCAGGTTTATGTCGCAGCATTCTGGGCATGCTGAAAATTATTCATCTGTCCCTGCTGCTCGTTGCGGTTAGCTCACCATTGCTGTCCGCGCAGTCCGTCGCGGATGAGATCCAGCAACGGACAGGATTCGGGCTGCCTGATCGAGCGGGCCAAACGACGCCGGCGTTCTCCCTGCCCCCTGGCGTGACTTCCACAGCAACCCTGACATCACGCGATGCGGTCGCGATTGCGCTCTGGAACAACACGGCCCTGCAGGCGGACCTCGCCAACCTCGACGTATCACATGCAGATCTTGTTGAGGCCGCACTTTTCAAGAATCCGAGCTTGTCGATACTCCTGCCTGTCGGTGCAAAGCCGTTCGAATCTCTCTTGGCGTGGCCAATCGAGGAACTATGGCAGCGCAAGCAGCGCGTCAAAGCGGCGCGCTTGAACGTGGATGCTGTCGCGACTGGGCTGGTCCAGAATGGGCTGCAGCTCATTCGCGACGTGAAGATTGCGCACGCGGACCTCTGGCTCGCGGCGGCACGGGTCCGCGTCCTGAGGGAATCGGCGGAGCTTCGTACGCGCATCCTCAGTTTCAGCGAAAGGCGCCGCGATGCCGGGGAAGGCACGGGGCTGGATGTCAATCTGTCGCGTTCGGACGCGCAATCGGCGTCTGCCCTGGCACGAATTGCTGAGGGAGATATCGACACCGCCGCATCGCGTCTTCGGTACTTGTTGGGCATGCGCGGACAGACGACCCCTCTTGTCGCGAATGTCGACGGCACAACTCGTCCGACGGTTCCGGCCCTGACGATTCTTCTCGAGACCGCGGCAAGCAGCAGGCCCGATCTTCGCGCCGCAGAAATCCACATCGACTCCAGCGCGGAGCGAGCCAAGTGGCAGAGATCGCAGGTCCTGGCGATGATGGCGCCAACCTTGAGCATCAAGGAAGTGGGCGACAGCCTCCTCGCGGGGCCGGGCCTGAACATGGAGATCCCGATTCTTTCTCGCAATCAAGGACGGATCTCTCGGGCGGATGCGGAGGTCGTTCGGGCAGGACGGCTGTATGCCGCGTTGAAGGATCGCATCGAGCAGGAAGTTGTCGACGCCTACACGAGGTATCGACAAGCAGAAACCTCCCTCGCTCTGCTTCGAGAACAGGTTCGGCCGTCTGCAGAACAGTCTATTCAGCTCAGCCAGCGCGCCTTCGAAAGCGGCGACATTCTTTTGCTGACCGTCCTGGAAGCGACAAAACAGAAATTCGATATCGATTTACGCGAAGCTGAGGCCGAGGCGGCAATGCACCGGGCGCTTGCGGACCTGGAGCGTGCCGTTGGGAGGACTCTGTGAATCACAATCGAGTAGTACGCATAAGTCTTGGACTGGCGATCGCGTTGCTTCTTGCTGGATGCAGCACGGAGTCCTCAAAATCTTCGCCGGCAAAGGCGGAGGCACCGGCGAAGATGAGCGGAACGCCGGTCAGGGAAGCCGATTTGAACTCCATCACCCTCACTCCGGAAGCCGAAACGCGTCTCGGCATTCGCGTGGAAGAGGCGCGCACCGGATCGGGTTCGTCCATCAGGCGGCTTACCGGTGAGATCACCAAGCCCGTGGGAAGCAACCTCGTCGTGAGCAGCCCAGTGGCAGGGACGCTGCAAACTGCGCCCTCCGCCGGTCCTGCTCTCGGCGCGTCCGTCAAAAAAGATCAGCCGTTGTTTGTCCTGACGCCCTTCTTGCCGCTTCCGCGCGATTTAAAAGTGACGGCGGAAGGTGAAGTGGCTCAGGCTCGGGCGCGGGTCGAGGCCGCACGACAACGCAAGGCCAGGGCGGACCGCATGCTCGCCGATCAGGTGGGAACCGTTCGCGCAGTCGAAGAAGCCCAGCAGGAGCTCGACGTAACACTCGCTGCGTTGCAGGCTGCCGAACGACGAGCACGAGAGATCGAAACTGCCCCGTTGAGCGGATCGGAAACGATCGTCGTCCGCGCTCCGCAGGACGGTGTTCTTCGGGACATTCAAGTGGTTTCAGGCCAGACCATCGCCGCAGGCGTTCCCATGTTTGAGATCGAGAATTTGTCGGCAGCAGTCTGGGTGCGCGTTCCCGTGTATGCGGGTGAAGCGCAAACGATCCTCTCGAAAGCTACGGTGACAGTACAGGCTCTCAGCGGCGAAGGGCCATCGTGGAAAGCGGAGCCGGTGGCCGCGCCGCCTTCCGCAGATTCGTCGGCCGGAACAGTGCACCTCTATTACCAGCTTCCCAATGAGAGTCTACGCTTCAAGCCCGGAGAGAAGGTGACTGTGACATTGCCTGCAACTGGCTCAGGGAAATGGATCGAGATCCCGTGGTCTGCAGTCGTGCTCGACACAAACGGCGGCACCTGGGTGTACCAGATGCTGGGGGATCGCCACTATGCGCGCCGTCGGGTGAGCGTGGATCACTCCGCGGGCGGGCGAGCTTTCCTCACCGCCGGGCTTGCCGTGGGAACGCCGGTCGTTGCCGAAGGCGCTGCGGAACTCTGGGGCTTCGAGTTCGGGACGGGAAAGTAAACGATGCGTTGGATTATCGAGACTTCCCTTCGCTTGCGCATCGCGGTAATCGCCCTCGCAGCGATGCTGGTATTCTTCGGCCTGTCCGAGGTGAGGCGCGCGCCGCTTGACGTTTTTCCCGAGTTCGCTCCGCCGCTGGTTGAAATTCAGACTGAAGCTCCCGGTTTGTCGACCACGGAAGTTGAGAGCCTCGTGACCACGCCGATCGAAAACGCCGTCAATGGAGTGATCGGACTGAATACGTTGCGCTCGAAGAGCGTGCTGGGGCTGTCATCGGTTGTGCTGATCCTCAACGAGAGCGCTGATCTCTTGCGCACGCGGCAACTCGTGCAGGAACGGCTCGCGATTGTGGCCGGTCAGCTTCCGGCAGTTGCGAATCCACCGGTGATCCTGTCACCGCTGTCTTCGACGAGCCGCGTGATGAAGATCGGAATGTCCTCCACGAAGCTGTCGCAGGTGGATCTGAGTACACTCGCCCGCTGGACGATTCGGCCCCGGCTGATGGCAGTGCCGGGCGTAGCCAACGTAGCAATTTGGGGACAGCGCGACCGGCAGTTTCAGGTTCTCGTCAGTCCCGAGCGTCTTCGGGATCATGCTGTGACGCTTAACGATGTGATCACAGCCACGCGCGAGGCGTCGTCTCCGGCGGCCGGCGGCTATCTCGACACGCCAAACCAGCGCATAGCGGTGGCGCAGAGGGCTGTGATCTCCGGCGTCGATTCGTTGAAGGAAGTGCCGGTCGTCTTTCGTGGTGGAACGCCAATCAAGGTCAAGGATCTGGCGCGTGTCGTGGAGGGTTTTCCCCAGCCTATCGGCGACGCCGTCGTCAACGACGCGCCGGGCATTCTCCTGATCGTCGAAAAACAGCCCACGGGCAATACCCTCGACGTGACCAGGAACGTCGAAGCGGCGCTCGAATCGTTGGCCCCCGGTTTGAAGGACGTCGAGATTGACCCGACCATCTTCCGTCCGGCGACTTTCATCGAAATGTCGCTCGCGAATCTCAACCGCGCGTTCTTGTGGGGCGCGCTGCTGGTCGCGGTGATTCTGATCCTTTTCCTATTCGAATGGCGAACCGCATTGATCACCCTTACCGCGCTGCCTCTTTCGTTGATCGCAGCGGCGCTGACGATCAAGTACATGGGCTATACGATCAACACGATGGTGCTTGCCGGCCTGGCGATTGCTCTCGGAGAGGTCGTCGATGACGCCATTATCGACGTTGAGAATATTGTCCGGCGCTTGCGCCTCAACCGCGCCGCAGGCAATCCGGAGTCGGCGTTTAACGTGGTTTTCAAAGCGTCAGTGGAGGTGCGAAGCGCAGTCGTTTACGCCAGCATGATTGTGGCGCTTGTGTTCCTGCCCGTCTTTTTTCTGGAAGGTCTTGCCGGTTCGTTCTTCAGGCCGTTGGCGATGAGCTACGTGCTTGCTGTCCTGGCATCGCTCATCGTGGCGTTGACCGTGACTCCCGCGATGTCGTTGCTTCTCCTTCCCCGCGCGCCACTCGATCGGAAGGAGTCTCCTCTGGTGAGAGGACTGAAGCGCCCGTACGAGCGGATAGTCAGGTCGGCGCTCCGCCATCCTCGAATCGTGGGTTTGTTCACCGCCATAGTATTGGCCGGCACCATGATTGCTGCGCCATTTCTCGGGGAGAGTTTCCTACCCAGTTTTCGCGAGTACGACTTTCTGATGCACTTTGTCGAGAAGCCGGGAACCTCACTCGAGGCCATGACGCGTCTCACCATTCGCGCCAGCAAGGAGCTTCGCGCCATTCCGGGCGTACGGAACTTCGGATCGCATATCGGTCGGGCTGAGGTCGCGGATGAGGTAGTGGGGCCGAACTTCACCGAATTGTGGATCAGCCTTGATCCCAGCGCACCCTATGACAGCACTGTGGCAAAGGTTCAAGAGGCAATCGACGGGTATCCCGGGTTGACACGCGACCTTCTGACTTATCTGAAGGAGCGGATCAAAGAAGTGCTGAGTGGAGGAAGCGGCGCAATCGTTGTTCGGATCTTCGGGTCTGGCGTGGAGGGGCTGCAGCAGCAAGCTCAGGTCGTTGCTTCGGGAATCAAAGACATTCCCGGAATAATCAATCTCCAGGTGGAGCAGCAGGTGCTTGTTCCGCAGGTTGAGTTGCACGTCAGGCAAGAGGCCGCTGCACGTTTCGGGCTCAACTCCGGAGACATTCGGCGAACGGTCAACACGTACCTGCGCGGGACGAAAGTCGGCGAGGTTTACGAGGACCAGCGCATTTTCGATGTCGCTGTCTGGAGCGAGCCCGAGTCGCGTGCGGATATCGCCGCCTTGTCGCGTCTCCGCATCGACACGCCGTCGGGCGCGAATATCCCGCTATCGGATGTCCTCGAATTCATAGTTGCGCCCACCCCTAATGTCATTCAACACGAGAACACCTCGCGTCGAATCGATGTGAGCGTTAACGTCAAGGATCGAGATCTGGGTAGCGTCGCGCGCGACATCGAAAGCAAGGTTCGGGCTCTGCCGTTCCCACAGGGTTACCATCCGGAGTTCCTCGGTGAGTATGCGGCGCGTGAAGCGGCACGCCGGCGATTGCTGACGTTGGGCGCTGTCGCGCTGATCGGGATCCTGCTGATTCTCTACTCGGATTTTCAGTCCATTCGATTGGCTGGCGTCGTGTTTCTCACATTGCCGTTCGCCCTCGTTGGAGCCGTGCTGGCGGCGTTTATTTCCGGGGGGGTGTTGTCTCTCGGTTCGCTCGTCGGGTTTGTCACGGTTGTGGGGATCGCAGCGCGGAACGGGATCATGCTTGTTAGCCACTATCGTCACCTTGAAGAAGAGGAGGGCCAGGCCCCTGGGCTCGATCTCCTGATTCGGGGAGCGGAGGAGCGGCTGGCGCCGATTCTGATGACAGCTCTCGCCACGGCGCTCGCGCTGCTGCCTATCGCTCTGGCCGGCGATCGTCCCGGCCATGAGATCGAGCATCCAATGGCCATCGTGATTCTGGGAGGTCTGCTGACGTCGACGCTATTGAACCTCTTTGTTGTACCGGTGCTGTATCAGTGGGTCGGGACGCGGCGGCCCAGGCCCGAACCCCGGCCTGTGCAAGAATAGAGGTCATGCGGGTGCTCGTTATCGAAGACGACCGGGGCATGGCCTCTCTTCTCGAACAGAGTCTGGCGGAGGAGGGCAGCCGCGTGACGGTGTGTCATAACGGCGCCGACGGCCTGGCGGCAGCGCTTCTGCCGGATTTCGATGTCATTGTTCTTGATGTGATGCTTCCAGCAATGAATGGTTTTGAACTGACGCAGCGTCTGCGCCGGACCGGCCGCCAGACGCCAATCGTGATGCTCACGGCGCGCGACGCGCCGGCAGACATCATCAGAGGCTTGGACCTTGGTGCGGATGACTACGTTACAAAGCCGTTTTCTCTCGATGTGTTTCTTGCACGGGTTCGCGCGGCGGGACGACGCGGACCGGCAAGCCAGCCGGTGGCTTTGAGGGCCGGGTCCCTCTTGATGAACACCTCCGACCGCAGTGTTCAAGTGGCGGGCAAACCGGTCACGCTGACGCGAACGGAATATTCCATTCTGGAAATGCTTCTGCGCCGGCGCAATCGCGTCGTCACGCGCACAGCGCTCATCGGCGCCGTGTGGGGAGAGGCGCAAGACGTCGAGAGCAACACCCTCGACGCGTTCATGAAACTGCTGCGCGCCAAAGTTGATGCGGGTCCGGCACACCGTCTCATTCATACCGTGCGTGGCGTCGGGTACATCCTTCGCGCCGACGGCGAGTGACCGATGTCCATTCGTATTCGCCTCGTCGTGTGGTATTCATCGCTGTTTGCGGTAAGTCTCGCCAGCTTTGCTATCCTCGTCTGGCTTGGTACCAGAAGCCTCGTCCGCGACGACATCAACACCTGGCTTGCGCGCCAGGCCGACGGTCTCGAGCAATTCCTCAAAAAGGAAACTCATGGGACAGGCGAGGCTGCGGTTATCGAGGAAACAAGAGAGTTTTCGTCGGGACTCCCGGTGGGCAGTGGAGTCCGACTGTTCAACCGTGAAGGACGGTTGCTCATTTCCCGCCCGGAGGGTCAACCCGGCGTCTATTCCGAGGTTACTGGCGAAGTGTCTATCGGCGGGGAGCACTTCCGGTTCGAGCTGTGGCGATCTACGGCAGAGTCTGAAACTGCGCTAAACGACCTCCGCAGCGTCTTGATATTGCTCGTGCCCGTCTTCCTGGTGATCTCTGTGGCCGGCGGATGGTTTCTTGGCCGGCATGCGTTCCGCCCAGTGGACGAGATCACCGCTGCCGCGCGCAAAATCAGCCTTGAGGACCTTTCCGTTCAGCTTCCTGTTCCCCGACATCGCGACGAATTGCAGCGCCTCTGCGAAGCCTGGAACGGAATGCTTCGGAGGCTCGATAATTCTGCCAGGCAGCTTCGTCAATTCACCGCGGATGCCTCGCACGAGTTGCGGACGCCTGTCGCTTTGATCCGCACCACCGCGGAGTTGGCGCTCCGGAAGGAGCGCTCGGAATCCGAATATCGCGCGTCGCTCAGCCGTATCCAGGAAGAGGCGGAGGAGTTGACAAGCGCGATCGAGAGCCTCATGGATCTGGCTCGCGCGGATTCAGGGCAGTCGGAGTTCGTTATGGATTCGGTGGACATCCGCGAACTCGTCGAGGACATTCGGCCACAGGTGGAACTCCTGGCTTCGGAAAGCAATCTCGATTTCAAATTGCGCTCGGAAACCAACCTCCCGAGAATATGGGGAGACCGTAAAGCTCTGCGACGCGTTTTGCTGATCTTGCTCGATAACGCTGTCAAGTTCACTCCGGCAGCGGGCCGCGTGGAGCTCCGCGTGAGCGTCGAAGGCGGCGAAGTCATCATTGAAGTGGATGACACGGGTATCGGCATCGCTAACCAGGATCTCGTGCGAGTCTTTGATCGCTTTTATCAAGTGGATCAGGCCCGATCGGGCGGCGGAGTCGGCCTTGGTCTTTCGATCGCCAGATGCATCGTACAAGGACACAAGGGCCGCATCGGTGTGGAGTCCAAGCCGGGAAGCGGGTCTATCTTTCGAGTAGTGCTTCCTGCTGTGGGATAGATGCGCTGTCAGCTATCGTGACGCGCTGGCCAACGGCTACGAAGGTCAGGCGGTATCTCTGGTTTCCCATGAAGAAGGGTCCTTGCTGCGCGACATTGAAGGACTACTGCAACAAAAGGTGGAGATGGTCGCCGTGCAAGGGTTCGAGGCGCCAGCGCTCCCGTCTTTCGTGACCATGTGATCAAGCTGGTTTCTTCTATCTATCGCGGAGAATGATATGAAGCAGCCGCCTCTTCGTTGGTGACTTCAGGAGACAATGTTCTTGATAAGACTCATGGACAGGCTACTCGGAATCGCCGGATTAGTCTTTCCTTACTGGGAGGAGTCTCGAGCCCAAACTGTCTTTCATCTGCTGAAGGAAACTTCCGACGATCCGTGCTGCTTCCTGAGAGTCTCCCGCTTCAAAGGCTCGCAAGGTCTCCTCCTGATGGACGAGGCAATCTTCAATCGTTTGAAACATGCCTTCGCGATTGAAGTTGGACCTCATCAAATACAACGCATAAAGCGGCGCCACCAGTCGCTCTAACGTCTCTTTCAGAAATCGATTTCCCGAAAGTTCCCAGACGCGCCGCCGATAGGCGAGATGTTTCTCGAAAAAGACGGCCAAGTCTTGGGAAGCCGCCCCCTCCCTTGCTTTAGCTGTCAGGTTTCGTAGTTCCGCGACATCCTCCGGCCTGGCCTTTTGGGTTGCCAGTGCAAAAGCCAGTGGTTCCACCTTGATACGTATCTCAAAGATCTGTTCGGCATCTTCGTTGGTGAACGTGGTGACCTGTGTCCAGGAAAACGGCGAACGTTGGACGAAACCTTGATGCTCCAGATCGATCAGCGCTTCACGAATCAGCCCTTGCCCGACGCCAAGCTGCTGCGCGAGCTTGCCTTCGACGATTTGATCCCCGGGTTGAAGATTGCCCGAAAGGATTGCGCCCTTGAGAGTCGTTACCACCTGTGTCTTTTTTGAGAGTGGCTGTAGTTTCTGAAAGGTTGTGTTTGTCATCGACCTCTTTCTTGTCAGATCTAACCGACTGCCGCTGGATTATACGATACCGAACTCAATTTGGATTCTGTGGGCTGGTCTTGACATGATGATCTTTCTTCCGATAATCCTCTAAGGTTTGACGCGTTCACGGCAGAAATAATATATGGACTCGCTGCAACAATAGCGGACCCCAAAAACGTCGGCGAAGACTGACATGACTAGAGCTCGCACGGGCCTTACAAGGAGGCAGACGTTTTCAAGTTCTTTGAAAGCCACAGGCAGGCTTTCGGGGCAGGCGCAGCAATTCCCGAAATTCCTGTCCGTGGTGCGAATACACAATGAAAACAATACGCACTCAGGTCGGAATCGTCGGGGCAGGTCCAGCAGGTTTGATGCTGGGCCACCTCTTACACATGGCGGGCATCGACTCCGTCATTGTGGAAGACCGCGCGAAGGAGTACGTCATCGAACGTGTCCGCGCAGGGGTCCTGGAGCAGGGTTCAGTTGATCTTCTGATTGACAGCGGTGTCGGCGACCGGCTGCAAAGCGAGGGCCTGTTCCACGACGGCGTTTTCCTTAATATCTACGGGAAGCGTCACCGCATCGACTTCGCGGCCCTGACCGGCCGGCGCATCACTGTCTACGGGCAAAACGAAGTCGTGAAGGATCTCATTGCGGCGCGCATAGCGACTGGCCGGCCGCTGCACTTTGAAGTCTCCGACGTCAGCGTGCATGAACTGGATTCGGCGCAACCGAAGATTCGGTTCACCGCCGCCGCCGAAGAACCCTGCGAGATACGGTGTGATTTTGTCGCCGGTTGCGATGGGTTCCACGGCATCTGCCGTCCGTCAATCGAGAATTACGTCCGCACGTACGATCGCGTTTACCCCTTCGGATGGCTGGGCATTCTGGCCAACGCGTCCCCATCTTCTCCGGAACTGGTCTACAGCCGACATGATCGTGGTTTCGCGCTATTCAGCATGCGCTCGAGTTCGGTAACCCGGCTGTATCTGCAGTGCTCGCCCGAAGAAGACCTGGAACAGTGGCCGGACGATCGCATCTGGGAAGAGCTCTTGGTTCGCCTGGGGAGCGAGGATGGGTGGGCGCCCAACGTCGGGCCCATTACGCAAAAAGGCGTTACCGGAATGCGGAGCTTCGTCACGGAACCGATGCAGTATGGACGCATGTTTCTTGCCGGTGACGCGGCGCACATTGTGCCGCCAACAGGCGCCAAGGGCCTGAACCTTGCCATGGCCGATGTGTGGAGGCTCTCCCGGGCTATTACGGGGTACTATCACTCGCGTTCGGACCAATTGCTACAGCGTTATTCAGAAGATTGCCTGTGGCGTGTCTGGCGCGCGCAGCATTTTTCATGGTGGATGACGTCGCTCCTGCACAAATCCAACACGGGGAATCCATTTGACTACCGGCGCCAACGCGCCGAACTGGAGTACGTCACGATGTCGCCCGCGGCGATGACCAGCCTGGCCGAAAACTACGTCGGATTCCCGATCGCGTACGAACCCACGGGTGAATTGCGGAAGACCTTCGTTCTGTAAAGCGCGACGGTACGGCTCCCTATGGACATATATATAAGGATGCACGGATCTTATAGGTTGAACCTTCTTTAGCCGAAATCGCGATAATCGATCATCTTCAAATTGATTGATGGGTTCAAAATTCGGCTATCTCACTATCACGCCGATCGAAATTCCGGGGCACACACCAGGTTCGCTCGGCTTTTCATTTTTCCCCGTAAAGGACAAAGGCCAGACTCGCACGGCGGGATTGTTTGGCGGCACTGTGCTGACAACCGGCATTCTGACAACGGATGCTCTAAAGCAATACACCCAGTCCATCGGCCACTACCTCGATGTAGCGAAGAGGATGAACGTCGACGTCGAGTTGCAGAATCATCCCATCTTCGACGGAATGCCAGACAGGCTCGCAAAACTGAAAAGCGAAAGAGCATCGGATCCTAAGCCGTTCGTCATTGGAAACGCGCGCGCCGTGAGGGTTCGAAATGAGAGCAGCTTACGCAGCATCAGACATTGAACGCTGCCTCGCAGGACTTCGCTGCATCGACTAAACGCAGTTTTCTCGTGCGCTTCATATGGAGTGCGTCTTAGTGGAATGTATTGGACGTACCCAGATTGCACGTGGGTATTCTGAGGCGCTTTAAACTCGCCAACAACTCGTAACAGGGCACTGAAAAGGGTTTTGGGAGCTTATTGCAGACGGGATTTCGGGGGGCCAATGAATATCACGAAGGTTTTTTTCCAGAGCGCCATGGCTTGTCTGTTGTGCTTGATCATGGCGGGTCATGCGTTTTCGCAGGTTAACTCATCGATCAGCGGCACTGTTGAGGATTCGTCGCGAGCACTCCTCCCAGGAGTGAGTGTGAAAGCGGTCAATACCCAGACGGGCGTTGAATCCAACACTCTCAGCAATGAATCTGGATCCTACACATTTCCCGCCCTGATTCCCGGCGTCTACACCGTGACGGCAAGTTTGCCCGGATTTAGTCCACGCAGTTTTAATGACGTGCAGTTGTCGGCGGGCGTTGCCATTCGTTTGAATTTTACGCTGAATGTAGGGAATGTTTCGACCACGGTGGACGTTCAGGTTACTGCCGACCGGCTTTTGGCTGAGTCTTCCGCCTCTATTGGTG
>DASTBJ010000452.1:0-14030 GCA_035712125.1 Terriglobia bacterium | reverse complement strand
ATTGACCGTCGTCCCGCAGCCATCATTCGGTGTGCGAACTCCGGAGACGTCCAGCGCTCCATTGCATTTGCGAACGACAACCGGCTGGAGTTGTCCATTCGAGGCGCGGGCCACAATATCGCGGGAAACGCGGTGTGCAACGACGGATTGATGATTGATCTTTCAACAATGAAGCAAGTGAAGGTGGATCCGGTGAAACGGCGTGCGCTGGTCGATCCGGGCGCCACGCTCCGAGACTTCGATGAAGCTACCCAGGCCCATGGACTCGCAACCCCCGTGGGGATCAATTCGACGACAGGAATAGCAGGGCTCACGCTGGGCGGGGGATTCGGCTGGCTCACCCGTCTACATGGCCTGACAATCGATCAACTTGTTTCCGCCGAGATGATCACGGCGGATGGCCAACGGCGCCTGGCCAACGATAAAGAGAATGAAGACTTGTTCTGGGCCATTCGGGGCGGTGGCGGAAATTTCGGAGTGGTGACGCAGTTTGAATACAAGCTACACCCCGTCGGCCCTAACGTCCTTGCCGGCCTCCTGGTGTTTCCCTTTGATCAGTCCAAACAGGTTCTCACCCGCTACCGGGAATTGATGAAATCGGCGCCTGAGGAACTGAACGTTTGGATCGTGATGCGGCAGGCGCCTCCTTTGCCTTTCCTTCCTGCAAACGTGCACGGAAAAGAAGTCCTTGTGCTTGCTGCTTTCTACGCCGGTGACATGACGACCGGTCAAAAGCTGTTCGGGAATCTTCGGGGATTTGGAGACCTTCACGGAGAGCATGTCGGACAGATGCCCTACACGCAGTGGCAGCAGGCATTTGATCCATTGCTATCGGCGGGCGCTAGGAACTATTGGAAGTCGCACAATTTCACCGAATTGAGTGATGGGGCATTCGATACGATGATTGATTTCGCCGGGAAACTGCCATCTCCCCACTGCGAGATCATCATGGCTTGCGTTTCAGGTGCGGCCAATCGCATTGCGCCTGAAGCCATGGCGTACCGGCATCGGGATGCAAGGTTCATTATGAATGTTCACGGCAGATGGGAAAGCCCGGCCGAAGATCAGCGGTGCATCACGTGGGCGCGGAATGTTTTCAAGGCGACTACTCCATTTGCATCTGAGGGTGCCTATGTGAACTTCATGACCGAAGAGGAGGGCGAACGGGTCTCTGCTGTATACGGCGCGAATTATCCTCGCCTCAAGGCAATAAAAGAGAAGTACGACCCTGCCAACATCTTTCATCTCAATCAGAACATACGCGCGAGTTCTGCACGATGAACTGTTGCTTCACAAACCTGCCGACGATTACAGTTTCAAGGCCCGTACGCACGCAGTTAAATCAGGGGCACCGCTTATTTGACGATTAAGAAAGGGGCGTTGTGAACCCGGAACAAATTCGGCCTGCAGAACACCGTCAGGGAAAGTCGCTGTGGAAGAAGCGGAGGCCTTACCTGATCAGCAGAAGGTCTGGCTGAGATCCTGTGCACTACCCGTCGTTGTTTCAGATCAACACGAGAGTCTGGTTGACCGGACTTTCGGCCATACAGGGACAAGAGGCGACTCTGGATGATATTCCGGACGCAGAACTCGATCGTCTATCCGGGCTTGGGTTTGACTGGATCTGGATGCTGAGTGTCTGGGAAACAGGGGCAGCCGCGAGAGACGTGTCCCGCGCGAACCCCGAATGGCGAAAAGAATTCATTGAGACTTTGCCGGATCTCAAAGAAGAGGACATTGGAGGATCCGGCTTCGCGATAGCCGGTTACAGTGCGTCACGGCGACTGGGTGGCGATGCTGCGCTCGCCCGCTTGCGATCCCGGCTGCGCGAACGTGGCTTGAAGCTAATGCTCGATTTTGTTCCCAATCATATGGCGATTGACCATCCGTGGATTACGACACATCCGGAGTATCTGATCGGAGGAACAGAGGAAGATTTGCAGCGAGCTCCCCTGAACTACACAAGAGTTTTGAAAGGGTCTGCGCAACGGATTCTGGCGCATGGCCGTGATCCGTACTTTCCCGGCTGGCCAGACACCGTGCAACTGGACTACAGCAATCCGACCACGCGGGAAGCGATGTTGACGGAGTTGCAAAAAATCGCGGGGCAATGTGACGGTGTCCGTTGCGACATGGCGATGCTGGTCTTGCCGGAAGTTTTCGAGCGAACGTGGGCGCGACGTCCGGAGCCGTTCTGGCCCCGAGCAATCCAGCAGGTTCGCGACCGTCATCCGGGCTTTTGCTTCATGGCCGAGGTGTACTGGGATCTGGAGTGGACGCTGCAGCAGCAGGGCTTTGATTACACGTACGACAAGCGACTCTACGACAGGCTGCGCGAGGGTCATGCCCGACCCGTCCGGGAACACTTTCACGCAGGGCTCGATTACCAGGACAAGCTTTCACGTTTCCTTGAGAACCATGACGAACCACGCGCTGCCGCCACTTTTTCGCGAGAAATTCATGAGGCTGCCGCGATCATCACATTCCTCTCCCCCGGGCTTCGTTTCTTCCATCAGGGACAGTTCGAGGGAAGGAAGAAGCGCATTTCACCGCACCTCGTCCGCGCGCCAGGTGAGGTGAAAGACGATCGTCTCGAGACGTTCTATAACCGTCTTCTCGGCGTCTTGCGTAATCCCACGCTGCGTGAGGGTAAGTGGCAGTTGATGGACTGCGCGCGCGCGTGGGACGACAACTGGACATCGGATGGTTTTGTGATCTTCGCCTGGACGGGCCCCCGCGGGGAACGGTTCCTTGTGACCGTGAATTACACCGGTAATCAGGGGCAATGTTACGTCCGATTGCCCTTTGAAGACTTGCGTGGTCAGTCTGTCCGGCTTGAAGACCTGATGGGCACGGCTCGCTACGATCGTCATGGCGATGATCTCACGTCGCGCGGGCTTTACCTGGATTTAGCACCATGGGCTTACCACGTTTTTGAGGTGAAGGTAGCCCGATGAAGGATGATCGCCAGGGTTGGGAGATTCCCTGGCGTCTGTTTATCGCGGAAATTATCGGCACCGCTGTGTTGGTGTTGGGTGGCTTATCGCTGGTCATTTTTATGTTCGGCGCCGGCAGCCCCGTCGAACCGCTGCTGCCGAGTGTTGCGCTGCGGCGCTGCATTACGGCCTTTCTGTTCGGCAGTGTGGGCTCATTGGTTGCGTTATCCGCGGTTGGCAAGGAGAGCGGCGCGCACATCAATCCGGCCGTCACACTCGGGTTCTGGTTGATGCAGAAGCTTGATGGGAAAACCGCCGTGGGATACATGCTTGCGCAGTGCGTGGGTGCGGTTCTGGGTTCGTTGCCTCTGCTGCTCTGGGGCGCAATGGGCCGAAGCATCGACTTCGGCGCTACGGTTCCAGGTGAAGGTTATACTCCGCAGGTCGCGATGCTGGGCGAGGCCATAACCACTGCAGGATTGATAGCGACTCTCTGTATCTTCCTCGGCTTCCGATCGCTGCGTTCTTTTACTCCGCTCGTGATCCCGTTTCTTTATGCCGTGATGGTGCCTCTGGAGGCATCCATTTCCGGGACGAGTACGAACCCCGCGCGTACGCTGGGTCCGGCAGTCATCTCCGGGCGATGGGATGCCTGGTGGGTTTACTGGGCAGGACCGTTTATTGGTACGCTGGTGGCGATTCTCGTCTTCAGTTCCTTCGCAAAGCGGATCGAAGTCGCAAAGCTGTATCACTTCGAAAGCGATCGTCGCCGGCTGTTTCGCCGAATGGCGGCACGCCGCGGGATGCAGCCAAAATCGGGGCCAGACTAGTTGTTTACATTTTCCCTGGACCACTTCCGCAGATTGCGGCGCGCAGGAAAGTTCGCAGGGCCAACAAATCCCACCAGGAACCGGCCTGACACCCGACCAGCCTGACGTGGGATAGCGAGCAACCCCTGGCCCCGTTGGCGACGTATTTTCGTGCCCCCTGACTCCGCGGCTATCATCGGTAACCACTATGCTTGAAATTCAACTCTTGGATGGCGTGGCCGCGCGGCCGCTGGTCGATCCGTTCTACGAGAAGAACGGCAGACGGCGGTGTGCGCGCGACGAAGATCTGTTTTTCGTCGCGATCGACGACGGTCAGGTGTTAGGTTGCGTCCGTTATTGCGTCGAAGCGGATACGCCGATGCTGCGAACCATGATGGTCGATGCTGCACATCGCCGTCGTGGTATTGGATTGCGGCTGTTGCCAAAACAGGCCCTTCGTCTCTACGCTCTTCGTGTCGAGTCCTGCGGCTTTCTGGGTCATGGGGAAAACACTACATTCAAGATCACAGCCAACGGAGGCAGGCAATTCCTCCTCAGGATTCACCGTAACGATTACCACTCTCGCGATGGAATTGTGGAAGAACTCCGCTGGCTGCAAGGAATTGTCGGACGATCCGCTCCTTGTCGTTCCAACGCCCGTCCTTTCGAAACGAGGCCAGCTGGTCGAACGCGTCGACGTATCCGACGTCGGGGAGCCCCGCCACTGCTCCTTGTGTGGAGTGGGTGGACGGACGCTTCATCAACAAGTCCCTGAGCCGGGCGCATATGGAACGCGTTGGTGAGGCCATCGGGAGATTGCACAAAGTTGCCAGGCATCGAGGGGCTGTCGACCGTCCCCGTTGGAATGCCGAAGGCCTTGTGGGTTTGCATTCAGAGTTGGGCTCTGTTGAAAACCTTCCGGGCATTTCTTCTGGCGATCAACGCATCATCAGTAATGGGCGCCGTCGGACGCTTCGGAAGCTTCAGCGTTTTGAAACACGGTTCCCGCACAAGCAACCATGCGGACCTTCATTTCGGAAACGTGCTGCTGTCACGGGGGCGCATCGCGATGATCGACTTCGACGATTGCGGGTTTGGTTTTCACGCGTACGATCTCGTTGTTCCTATCCGATCCGCTGAATTCATTCTGAGGAAGAAACGCAAACGTGAGATTCCCGGGTTCAGGGACGCGCTCTTTACCGGGTATTGCCGGGAATGCGATTGGGACAGGAGCGATGAGGAAATCTTTTCGCATATGGTCTCGGCAAGGGCGCTTGCGCTACTCGCATGGTTCAACTCGCGTTCTGACAATCCCGGGCTGCGAAAACATTTCAAGCGCGTTGCGGCAAACGTCGTGAAACACTTCAGGTCGACTCATTCCTGAGACCCGCTCCGGTCTCACGCCGTTCTAACGCGCAACAGGTGTAGAGCAACCGCGCTTGCGAGTGCAATAACTCCAATCGCATCGCTGTTGACGCTCGGATAGATCAAGAACAAACCCGCAGCGGTTGCCAGGACGCGTTCCAAAGTGTTCGCAGATCTTTTCAGCCACCCGCCCGCGCCAAACGCCAGTGCGGCTACACCGAGGGCTGCTGTCAGCGAACTCCATGCGACGGTTTCCGCCGAGCCTCCCAGCAGCAAACCCATACCCTCGGGGGCCAGCGTAAAGGCAAAGGGGACGACAAAAGCCGGAAGTGTATATTTCCACGTCAGCATCATCGTCCGAAACGGGTTCGCTCCTGTGATCGCGGCCGCGGCGAACGGCGAAAGCGCGGTAGGGGGACTGACCTCCGACAACACGGCGTAGTAAAAGATGAACATGTGCGCCGCCGCCGGACTGATCCCCACCTGTATGAGAGCCGGCGCAACCATGACGGCAGCGATGATGTAGGAAGCCGTGACAGGCACCGCCAGACCCAGTAGCCACACTGCGATGGCCGAGTAAACGACCGTCAGTACCAGTGATGAGCCGGCAAGCGTGACCAGGATACCGGCGATCTTCAGCCCAAGCCCGGTCAGCGTAACAATGCCGACGATGAGGCCTGCGGTGGCCGTCGTCGCAATGACCGGCAGGATACTCAATCCTCCATCCTCCAGAGCCTGCACGAGCTTCCTCGGACCCAGAGATGTTTCTTTTCTGACGAAGCTCAGAGCGATAGCCAGGATCGTCGCCCAGAACACGGCGCGAAATGCCGTCATGCCGAAAGCCATGAACAGTGCGATCGCGACAAGCGATGTGAAGTGATAGCCGTAGCGCAGGGTAAGCTGCCCAAGAGAAAGATTGCTCGTTCGTATAGCCTTCGTCCCAAGACGGCGAGAGTCTGCTTCGATCATCAGTAGAACGGACAGGTAATAAAGCAGCGTCGGAATCATCGCCATAATCAATACCTGGAGATACGAGATCTGAAGGTACTCGGCAATCAGGAACGCGGCAGCGCCCAGAGTCGGCGGCGAGAGGATGGCGCCGATGCCGCCCGCTGAAAGAATCGCGCCGCCGACATCCGGCGGATAGCCCGCGCCTTTCAGCAGCGGCCATGCGACGGATCCCAGCGTGACCGTCGTGGCAACACCGCTGCCGGAAACGGTACCGAGAAGAAATCCGGCGAGTGTTACCGTTCGACCGGACCCTGCCCCGCTTCCAGAGCGGCCCATCGCCGCCATCGCCCAATCCAGAAAGAACGTACCGGCGCCAGAGAATTGCAGCACCGCTCCATAAACCGCGAACAGGACGATATAGGTTGCCGTGACCTCCAGCGGAATGCCGAAGATACCCTCGAGCGTCATGTAGAGTGAACCAACGAGCCGGTCGAGCGCATAACCGCGATGCGCGAATAGCCGAAGTCCGATGCGATCGAGCAATGAGCCGTAGTATCCGTAGAGGATGAAGGTGATCGCTGCAATCGGCAGCACCCACCCCACGGTCCGGCGCGTGGCTTCAAGCACGATCAGGATCGTCAGCGTTCCGCCCACAAGATCCATCCAGCCGGGTTCTGCAGCACGATAGACGAAATTGCCGAAATCAACCAACGGCCATGAGAGCGCTGTCAGCGTCAGTCCGATCCACAGCAGATCGACAATGTGAAGTTTTTGCCCTTTTCGGCCTGGGTAGATGAGGAATATGAGCACAAGCGCGATCAGAAGGAAGCTGACGCGATAAACCTGTGCCTCCACGATCGTGAGAACCCAGACAAGGGCGTAGACGGATAGACCTGCAGCCAGAACCCACGCCGCCATACCCGGAGCACCGGTCAGTTTTCGAACCGTACCTTCGGACTCGGCGCTCATTCCGGCCAGACGTTTTGTTCTTTGTAATAGCGGATTGCGCCGGGGTGGAACGGCGCAGGAGAATCCTTGACTGCAGATTCCAGCGACACGTTTGCCGCTTCGGGGTGAATCGCAACCAGTTGCTCGCGTCGGGTAAATAGGGCTTTCGTGATCTCGTAGACTAAATTTTCGTCCATGTCCGCGTGTACCACGAGGAGGTTGGGAATGCTGACCACGCCGACGTCTCCATCAAGGCCCCGATAGGTCGCTTTCGGCACGATTCCTTGTACGTATAGCCCCTTTCCATACTTCGTCTGCAAAGCCTCGAGCACGCCGTCGTTGGAAACCATGCGGATCGTGATGCCTGAGGTGTGTGCAAGGTCAAGTACCGCTGCCGTGGGAATGCCTCCGCTCCAGAAAAAGGCATCGACTTTTCCATCCTTCAGCGCATCGGCAGATTCCGTTGCGCCCAGTCCCTGTCGCGTGATGTCCTTCTGAGGGTCGATCCCATATTCCTGAAGTATCCGGAATGCTGTGACTTCAGCGCCGCTTCCGGGCGAGCCGGTGCTTACAACTTTGCCTTTCAGGTCCTTCATGCTTTTGATGGGGCTTGAAGCCAGCGTCACCACGTGCGTGTAGTTCTTGTAAAGTCCCGCCAGCGTGCGGAGCGGAACCTTTGTATCCTTAAACGCGCCGGTTCCATTGACGCCCTCGGCGAGGGTGTCGGCTGTGGTGAAGGCAAGATCCGCCTTGCGGTCACGCAAGAACTTGAGGTTATCGACGGAAGCCGCGGTGACCTCTGCCGTAGCTTCCACGTTCGGAATGCTTTCGCCAATAATCTTCGCGATGCCTCCGCCAAGCGGATAAAAGACTCCACCGGTTCCACCTGTTGCGATGGACAGTCGAACGATAGAACCACCCTCGCCGTCGCCTCTTGAAGGATTGCAAGCGAACAGCGTCAGGGTCAGCAGACCGGGCAGAATAATGGCAACAAGAGTCTTGGAATTTTTCATCGGCGCAGGAACTTTATCCCATTTCGTACCCCATCGCGACAAGGTCTTGCGTGAAGACCTTTGCATATGCAGAATCCACCGAAGTATCTGTTAATGGTCAGGGGAGCAGAAGGATGAAAGCAAATCTGTTGTTGATTCTGGCAGTATTCATTCAACTGGGCTCAGCCGCTTCGGGCATTGCCGCTCAGACGGCCGCAGCCGACTCGGCAGGCTTTGCGGGATCTGTCCGAGACTCGTCCAACAGGCCGCTGCCGGGCGTTAAAGTTTCCGCCTTCGACATTGCGACAAATCTACATCGTGAAACGACAACATCGACATCGGGGGAGTTCGCCCTCGCCAATCTTCCCCGCGCAATCTACCGAATCCATGCCGAACGCACGGGCTTCGAAACCGTCATTCGCGTCGAACCTCTTGAGATGGAAACGTCCAGGTTGACTTTCTTCATGCCGTTTGCGGCTGTTCGAGAAGGAACGTCGGCGGATGGCGGGTCTGTAAGCGGTACGGTTCGCGGGTATGACAACGTTTCTCTAACGGGAGTCCGAATAACGTTCAGGGATAAGACGGGCAAGACACAGCAGATTGTCAGTGATGCCAGAGGAACCTTCTCCGTGCCGGACCTCGCAGCCGGCGTTTGGGAGATCGTCGCAGAGCGCGAGGGATTCCAACCGTTGCGTCTTGCGGACGTGCATCTCCCGGGGGGATTCGCCGTACAGGTTCATCTCAAGCTCCAGGCGGCTTCGGCACGGGCGGCGCAGACCGCGACACGTTAGGAACAGGTGCAGAAGAAGTTCGTTTCGAACGGCAGGGAAATAGGAACTGACATATAGCGTCAGATCGCTAGATTTCCATCCGCACCGGCTTTTTTGTAACCTTCCTCATCCTTCTGTAACAAGAGTGACATTGCCGGCGTTACGAAGACGAGGGTCTCGTGCCGATAGCAACGAGCGAAACGTTGAAAAAACAGCCGCTACCGGCGGAATTCGAAACGTTGTTCCGGGATCACTACGAGTTTGTCCACCGGACCGCATACCGCGTTACAGGCAATTTTGCCGACGCCGAGGATGTGATCCAGACGTTGTTCTTGCGTCTCTGCCGACGGGATAGGTACTCGCCCGGGCGCCGTCGAAGGGCGCGTGGTCGACGACAGCCAGCGGCCGGTGCATGGCGCGACTGTCGTCCTCATTCGCGACAGCAGCCTGCGTTACCGCGTGAACGAGAAGTTCGTCTTCAGCGATGTTTCCGGCCAATTCGAATTCCGGAACGTGCCACCGGGAAATTACAAACTCTTTGCCTGGGAAAGCATTGATCGCGGCGCCTGGCAGGATCCCGAGTTCATGCGCGCGTTTGAAACGCGCGGCGCGCCAATTCGTGTTGAGGAGGGCGCGAGAATGTCGGTGAATGTGCGGATGATTGAGAAATAGTTTCCACAACCATCCGCAGTCATTGATTCCCGGACTATTTCACACCAGGCCACTGAATGAAGGGTGGCTTGGGCGTTTGCGTCGGTGGCACGAAGGCGGGGGCTGCGTTGCCGAGGCCTCCAGGCATTGCCTTGATGTACTGGTAGACGGCGCGCATGTCCGCTTCGGTCATCGCTCGTACGTTGAACCAGGGCATTGGCGGACGAGTATTCAGGCTCTTGCTGTAAGCGACCCACTGATCCTCGGTCATCTTGCTGATCGAGATTCTGAGATTCGTGGGGTATGTCGTGCCCCACGGCCCGCGATAACCGAGCGCGTCGCCCTTCAGCCTGGCGGATTCCTCAGCTTTCCCACCAGCCTCGGCATATCCGGTGGTGTGACAATCATTGCAGCCACCGATCTCCACAATATATCGGCCGCGCTCGATCTGCTGTGCAGCAGGCGTCGCCTGACGGGCTTGTCCACTAACCGCTTGATAACCCACTATGATTGCAAGCCCAGCAACGACGAGGGCTGCCTGATAGACTTTCACGGTTGCCTCCTTGTTCCTTTCGGAAATTGGGTCCCTACATTAGCAACGCGCGTTGTGATGTGCAAATCCTTCGGAGAATTGCGCTACCGCCAATCGTCGATCACATAAACTCCAGGCCGGCTATATCCCGGCTCGAGAGGTCGGTGCATGGCAACACCGGTACGCTCCGCCCGAAAGCCGTGCAATAACATGCGCCGGTACGCCTCGTGTCGCGACAAGTTAATGCCGGCTTCGATCTGCGTCAGACCACGGGACGCGGCAAACTCTTCGACGGCGTTCAGAAGCTTGCTAAAGTGAACCTCGGAGTCCGATCCGGAGGAGGCGATGCCGAATTTCAGATAACACTTGCCGTTGCCGGCTTCAGTGTCCGGCCCGCAATGACAGACCGCAAAGCCGACAAGCCTTCCATCCTCAGAGAGCAGCACGGTATCGCCGAGACTCTGGTCGTAAGCAGCACGGATCTCTCGCTCAACATTCAAGCCGGGATACACCGTATCCGTCAGCTGAGAACACGAGCCAATTGTCCGATGATGATCTGCTGGCGCGAGTTTCGAAAAAATCGCCCAATTGCGCGTCGCGGGACCTGCCACGACAGGCTTTGCCAGGATTGCCGTCAAGTAGCGTGGGTAGAAACCGTATTTCTGATAGAGCGCGATGTGTTTAGGGCTCTCGGGGAACGTGAAAAGACCTGCATGCGTCAGCTTCCACTTGTCGAAGCATTCCATCACCGGCTGCATCAATTGCTGCGCGATGCCCTTGTTCCAATGATCAGGATGGACGGTCAGCGGGCCGAAGAAACCGACGCTACCCCATCGCGTGGCGAAGTTCGATCCAACGAGTCTGCCGCCGTCATCGGCGGCGAACGCGGCACTCGAATCCGCCCGCCAGCGCGTTCTGACGTAGTCGATATCCGGTACAAAGTTCTCCGGATCCGGCACGCGCAGGAAAGTTCCAAAAGCCAGGCGCACGATGCGCGATGCTTCGGGGATATCGTCTTCTCTTAAGGGACGAATCATCGTTGGGTCCTCCGTTGAATGATGGAGCTCATGAACTACGGCGCTACGCGATAGCGATCTCTCGGATAGAGTGTTGCGTCTCGCACGTTTTGTAACCCGAGGATTTGGGCCGTCAGCCGTTCGAGACCGATCGCGAGCCCTCCGTGAGGCGGCATTCCCAGTTCGAACATCCTGAGGTGGCTCTCGAAAGACTCGGGCGCAAGGCCTCTCTTCGCCAGCGAACATTCCAGGTCGGCGCGCCGGTGCAGCCGTTGCCCTCCTGTGGTCACTTCAAGCCCACGGAACAGCAGGTCAAAACCCGCTGCCGTCGTTTCCGTTCGCGGATGGGTGTAAAACGGACGCGCGGATAGCGGGAAGCCCAGAACGAATATAGCAGGAACGCCTGTCTCTGACTCTGCGATACGGCAGAGCTCGCGCTCTGCTTCCGGATCCAGGTCATCTCGAAGGTGCCCGCTGTTCAGCCGCGCCAGACAGTCCTCGAATGTCCAGATCGGAACGTTCAACATGGAAGGCAGTACTGTGCCGTACTCGTCATTCAGCCTGTCGAAAATGTAGGTCAGTAGTTGTCGCTCAAGTTGAATCACATCCTCGGGGCCATCGATGAACCCCATTTCGAGGTCCAGGGAGTAGTACTCGGTGAGGTGACGACTTGTAGCGTGTGGCTCCGCGCGATAAACGTGGCCTGTTTCAAAGACCCGCTCGAAACCCGCGACGCCGTGTTCCTTGTAGAATTGCGGACTTTGAGCCAGGTACGCCACGCGATCGAAATATTTGATTTCGAAAAGATTGCTGCCGCCTTCGGTCCCGCCTCCAACGATCTTGGACGACACGATTTCCGTAAAACGCTGAGAGGTCAGGTAGTCCCTGAAGTGCTTCAGAATAGCCGCCTGAATCCGAAAGACCCTTCCGACGGACTCATTGCGAAGCGCCAGCGGCCGGTATTCCGTTTTGATTTCTCCGCTCACCTGACGAATGTCTGACGAAGAACTGAACGGCAGAACATTAGCCGCGCGATTGAGCACCAGGGCCGACTGAACGTCGACTTCAATGCCGGCCTGAGCTCGATCGTCAGGACGAACGACACCTCGGATTTCCAGAGCGTCATCGAGCTTGATCTTTAAATTGTGGAGAGTCTGCGTGGCGGCGACACACTGGGCGTCGCCGCTGCAGTCCTTCAAAACGATGAAGGTTGTTTTGGCAAGGACTCGCAAACGGAAAACCCATCCACGAATGAGAATGGACTGACCGGTGTTTTCCTTGAGGTCAGCAATAAAGATGCGTTGGGACAGCGACATCGCGGCGCCTTTCGTCGGAGTTTTGTGCTGGAACCACAAAAGGTTTCGTGGCGGTGCCATCCAGCTTCCGGAGGAAATCCGGCGCTTGCTTTGGTGTCATCCCTACTAGGGTCTATCCGCGGATTCCCTGTTCAGGAGGACCTCTCGGAGGGGTCTGTCCTCGTCACTGAGTGGCCCTTATTATACACGCGGAGAAGCTCTCCTGAATTTCACATGGAGTAACCGGTCCCCGATACCTATACTCGGAGCTGGGATATGTCCGTAGAAATCTCATCGGCCACGTTGGTTCAGCAGCCGCGGTCGCGTTTTGCGCTCATTCTTTCCTGGGTCGTCATCCTCGGTTTGGCGGGTACTGTCGTGTACAACAATGCCCGAGCTGGGGCGTCACCCGCAGCAGAGAGCATGATGAATGTCGAGAGGGCGCGGATGTTCGCCATGGTTGTCGTTCAGATGATGTCTCTGCAAGACGAAGCGGCGGGCGCGTCGACGGTTGTGCAGCAGCGGCTCAGCACTATGATCAGCCAGATGGAAGAAGATGCCCGGACGGTTGAAGACCAGATACGCGTGGCGATCCTTACCGGAGAATCACTCGGCGTGGACGCGGCGCTGAAGAAACTTTCCGACGTATCCTCATCTTCATTGAGCAGTGAAGCGATTCAGGATGTTCACTCCATCGAAACCATCTATAGCGACGGAGCGGCGGAACTCACCGCCCTCGAGAGTGACGCGCTGATTCGTCGGCACGGATACCTCGGGCGGCTGGCGCTTGCGCATGGCGTTCCCGCCGACCAGGAGCCGCGCAAGACGCTGCAATCCGAAGCGTTCTGGTTCACCGTCAGACTCACGATTGTGGGAGTCAGCCTGATGATTGTCCTGGGGATTTCTGTCGGCGCTTTCGTACTTGGCTGTGTCTGGTTCGCGAAGGGACGGTTGAGCAGCACCTATCAGCCGGGCTCCGGTTATGGATCGGCGTTCCTCGAAGCCTTCGCGTTGTATCTGGTTCTGTTCGTCGGGCTCGGCCTGGTGCTCCGATATGCCGGATTCGTCGGTCTCGAATGGAACTGGCTCGCGTTGGCGATTCTTCCCGTCATTTGGATATGGACCACTCTGAGAGGGACAACCGCAGAAGAGCGCCGGCAGGCCTTTGGCTGGAATCGCGGCCGCGGCTTCATTCGGGAAGTGGGGGCAGGACTCGGAGGGTATCTGGCAGGCATCGTGGTCATTGCAGTGGGGTGTCTGATCACCCTGATTCTTGTGCGGGCTACGGGTGTACAGGCAAGCTCACCGATCGTTCAGGAACTTCGTGGAGGACCCTGGCGTCTCGTGGGCCTTTATGCAATGGCATGCATCTTTGCGCCAGTCATCGAAGAAACCATGTTCCGAGGCATTCTCTTTCATCATTTGCGACAGCGCTGGAGTTGGCTGGCGACCGCACTGATCGTGTCCGTGATTTTTGCGGTGTTGCATCCGCAGGGTTGGGTTGCGGTTCCGGCACTCACGGCAATTGCAATGGTTCTGGCCGCATTGCGCGAATGGCGAGGCTCCCTTATTGCCCCGATGGCAGCCCACGCGTGTAACAATTTTCTCGTGCTGACGCTGGCGCTTATGTTCCTGAAATGACCGTTGGAGCTTACTCGTCCTGATCTCGAGGTTGTATAGAACCGAAGATCGATCCGGTCTTCCCCTGACCTTCGTCGACAACGTCTTCAGGTGTAGGTGGAAACAGGAACGAGGCCGCGATCGT
>DASTBJ010000451.1:0-22884 GCA_035712125.1 Terriglobia bacterium | reverse complement strand
CGATTGCAGCGCCTCTTCCCCAGGCGACAACGGACAGAAGAAGCACGCAGGATTGGCCGTTCGGTCCGTACCAGATCGTTGCGAACTGGCCCAAACCACTGCCAGACACACGGCACTCGCATAACGGCTGGACCTGGGGATCGATGGGCAGTGTTTACGCCGAGACTCCGGATCGTATATGGGTGGCACAACGGGGGGAACTGCCTTTACCCGCCGGGGCCGCGCCCTGGACGCCTTACGCGGCATTGAATCCGTCAAGGGGAAATTCCAACAGCAATACAGACGGACTGAGCGCCACTTGCCAGCCCGCGCCGTTACGGGGCTGGGAACGTCGTTGGGAGCATGTAATTTTTGTCGTCGACCGCAATGGCACTCTCATCGACGAGTGGCCGCAACACGACAAACTCTTCGGGCAACAACCCTGCGGTCGCGGGCCCCACACAATAAAGATGAGCCCCTATGATCCGGCAAAACATTTATGGGTCATCGATGACCAGCTTCATGTGATCTACCGTTTTACCTACGACGGAAAACTCGAACACACGCTGGGCCAGCTGGGTGTACGAGGCCGCGGTCCCAATACTTTTGACCGCCCGACGGACATTGCGTGGCTCCCCGATGGGACTTATTTCATCAGCGATGGATACGGCGGAACGCGCGTCGCCAAATTCGATCGCAACGACAAGTTCCTTCTCGAGTGGGGATCAGCGCCGAAGAATCCGGCACAGCCTGGCCCTTCGGAATTCAACACGCCGCACAGCATTGCCATCAGTGCCGATCGACGCGTGTTTGTTGTCGACCGCGGACATCAACGAATGCAGGTGTTCGACGAGAACGGCAAATTCCTCGACATGTGGCCCCTTCGATCGCCCACCTGGCCGGCAGAAATCAGCACACTCGTAACCAACCACATCATCAGCTCGGACGGGTTTATCTGGGCTGGAGACGCCGGCACGAACCGGATTCTGAAATACGACCTCAACGGCAACTTTCTCTACAGCTGGGGCGCGCCGGGCCCTCAGGCAGGCCGGTTGAACTGCCCTCACGGATTGTCTACCGACCAGGAACGCAACCTGTACGTCGCGGATTGCTTTGGCGGCAGAGTGCAGAAGTTTACCCCGCAACCCAATGCTGATCCCGCGAAGATGGTTGGGCCGATCCTGAGGTATACCGCCGGACAACGGTAAGCGCTCTCACGGAGTGCGTACGACCGGACGTCGACCGTCCAGGGTCACTTCAATGGCACCCAGCAGGTCGGTTCGAAGCGCTGGCAGCGCCGACGGATGAGGGTGGCCAAACGGATTGTTTCCGCCTACCGAAATGACTCGGACATCCGATCTTACGCGCATCCGCACGCCCTTGCTCCCGTGATGGGAGACCTTCAACAGGTTCACAGAGTCGACTCCGCGGAGAGGTAACTCCAGATCTCCGGTAAACAGCGCCGTCTGTCCGGCGGATCGAAGAAGCAACACGACTGAATCGTTGTTTTCTGCTGTTCTTCGGACTCTCCATTGACTCGGAGGGTGCAGCACGTCGAACTCGCCGATCCGGTCGCCCGCTTTAATAAGTCGAAGTGGAACGCTGCGTTGCTGCGCGAGTTCGAGGAACGCGCGATAGGCCGGAATCATTGGATTGCGTCCGAGCCATACTTCTCCGACCTCGAAGTTGGAGAGCACATCAAACAGTCCCGACAGGTGATCGTTGTGGGCGTGCGTGAGCGCGATCTGATCCAGGCGTCGAATCCCACGCGAAAACAGATAGGCGCTTACAACATCTTCGCCAATGGAGAACGTGCTTTGGTCCTGTAGCTCCAGAAAACGTCCGGCCGCCACACCTCCGCCATCAATCAGCATCCTCCGTCCATCAGGAAATTCAACGAGGGAGGAGTCCCCCTGGCCTACGTCAAGGAACGTCACTGTTGTGGCCTCTGGTGGCCTCGGCGCGAAGTCTCCGAAAGCAATTACAAAACGTAAGACAACGACGGCGGAAATACCGGAGCCCAGCAGCCACGGTTTTTTCCGGTGGATGCTGACAATGAGAGCGGATGCAGCCAACCCATAACCACACCACAACCAAGTCGGGACCGAAGGAACTCGAAGCGCGGCAAACGGTATCGACAGTGCGCTGCGGAGAACTACCAGAAGGGCGGTAAGCAGTTGCTGCAGCATCCATGCTAATGGCGTCGCTACTGGGTCTGGCAGCAGGATCAGCAACAGGCCGAGCGGGGTGACGATGCCAGCGATAACGCCGGCAGGGACGTTCAGGATCGCGGAGAGGGGCGACAGCCGATGAAACGACTCGACCATGAAAACGACAAACACGACTTCAACGGCCAGACTGATGATCAGAGATTCCACCGCGATCCTGCAGATGCGCCATGGAAGAGTGATGGTCCAGACGGGCAATCCGTGACGTTCGCAGAACATCCGGCGTGCCACTCGCCAGTCTGCAATTTCAGACGTCAGGAACCCGTCGAGGTCGACATTGTTAAAGTCTCTGAGTTTTTCGTGAAGCCCGCACAGCAACCATCGCGCCGCCGGTATTCCGATCCCGGCCACAGCCGCCGCCGCGGCAAACGTCATCTGAAAGCTCGCATCCTCGAGGGAGGTTGGATCGAGCATAAGCAGCAGCATCGCCGCGAGCGCGATCGTGTTCAACGGTGAGCCGTCACGGTCGAGAAGTCTGGCGAAGATGACGATGCCTACGGTTAGAGCCGCCCGAACAACGGGAGGCTGAAATCCCACAACAAAGGAATACAGGACTATTGCCACGACGACGAGAGCCATACGCATTCCACGCCGGACGAAGAAAAATCGCGAGACATACATCACGGCGGCAGCAACAACGGCGAGGTTAAATCCCGAAACGACGACCAGGTGGTAGAGCCCTCCGGCCTGAAAGTCGCGTTCAACGCTGGCGGTGAGATCCTGCTTGAGGCCGAGAACCATGCCCAGGATCAATCCCCGAGTGTGTCTGTCGTCGGCAAAAGGTTGGGAAAGGCGGCGCTCCAGTGTATTCCGGAAACGGTCAGTGAGACGCCAGAAGCGAGGACCACGTTCGAGTACCGTAATCAATCGAGGGTTACGGATCGTGCCGGTCCAGAAGATGCCCTGACGTTCCAGATAACGTCGAAAATCAAATACTCCCGGATTTCGATAAGTTGTAGGACGACGCAGCCTGACGATGATCTCCAGGCGATCGCCTGTCCCGAGATCGCGGGCGTCAAATAACGTCTTCAATTCCGGATCGTCGAGGAACTCGGTGAGACGCGCTCGACCCTGAAAAGCGATCCCATCAATGGACTCCACGGCAACGTCCAGATATACACCCAGCCCTCGATTGTCGGGTCCACGCAGAAGGCGTCCAACGACGCGGCTCGCCTCGTTCCCGTGTGGCAGTACGGGAACCGGTGGTTCCAAAGACCGGAGCGCGCTGCCTAGAAGAAACACCGCAATCAGCGCGCACCATCGGCGCGCGAACGCGAGCAGCCCGGCAAGCGGTATGCACACCCAGACGGCGCGTGCGTCGAGACGGTCGGATGCCAGAATCCCTGCAATCAGGGCGAGCAGCGGCGGAAGTAGCGGAAACATGCAGTCCTCGGATTCGAACTGCAAAGGGCGTCGAGATTATACATCGGGAATTTTGATCAGGACTTTCGAAACATCGCCACGAACTCGATGTGAAACGTGTCCGGAAACTGGTCGACCAAAGTCAGACTCTCCAGCGCGTAGCCACTTCCGATAATGACGGGAACCTCACGCGCGAACGTGCTCGGGTTACAGGAGACGTACACCAGTTGCTCGGCTCCGAGCCCTGCTGCGAGCCGGGCGCCGTCGCGGCCCGCGCCTGTCCGCGGTGGGTTCAACACGACCAGATCGGGACGCAGGTCCGGCGAGTTCTTCAAGGCGTCTTCGACGTCGCCTTCAAAGAACTCCGCGTTGGTCACGCGGTTCAATCCGGCATTCACCCGGGCCTGTAGGACCGCCGTACGACTTGACTCGACGCCGAGTACTTCGTTGGCGTGCCTGGCCAGCGGGATCGCGAAAAAACCGATTCCACAAAACAGATCCAGCACACGTTTTGCCCTGCCTGCATGAGCAAGAACGGCGTCGAGAAATTGCGGCAACAGGTAACGGTTCGTCTGGAAGAACGCTTCGGGATGCAGATCAAACTCGAAATCCTTCACATGGATCCTCGCCGGACCCTGCCCTACATGCCTTCGGCCGAACGCGGCAAGAACGGGTGGTCCGGAAACGACATGCACTTCGCGGATCTCCTCCATGTCCGGCTCTGCGAGGATCCTGTTGCCCTCCGGTATGAACGCGTTCAATTCGGGAGAGAGCGCGCTGCACTCGACGATGGGTACCACCTTGTGGCTGCGTTCCTCCACGAATCCAAGTTTTCTCCCCTGCACATGAAAGGAGGCGCGCAGCCGATAATGAAGCTCAGGGCCCGAAACGATGGCGATGGGCGCATCCCACGTCGTCCGGCCGGTGCGCTGGAGAGTCTCACGGAGAATGGCTTCCTTGATTTCGAGCTGCCGCGGATAGCGTATGTGTTGCCAGTGACAACAGCCCGCGGAGTCGTAGTTCGGACACACCGGCGCCTGTCGATCGGCGGAAGGTTCCAGCAACGCGCTGACGCGACCGACGGCGTAGTCGGACTTCCGCTCCACAAGCTGCACGTCGACAACATCACCCGGCGCAGTTCTGGGCACAAACACCACGCCATTTTCTGTGCGAGCCAGCCCCGCACCGCCATAGACGAGTTTTTCGATCGTGACGCGCATCGATACAACCTTTACATAAGATAGAACAGGCTCAGGCGGGGAACGTCGTAGCGCTCGAGAAGTTTTCGTCGCGACAGCTGTTGCTCGAGCATTGCGAGTTGCGGGGGAGTCATTGTCGAGCGAAACGGCGCCAGCTCCGCTTCGACGTCGCGTTGAAGTTCGATGAGGACGGTTTCCTCAACCGCAACCCGAAGGATTGCAATCAGTCGTTCTTCGAGAGCCGTCAGGATCTGTTCGGAATCGCGAAAGTTGCCAGGATCGACGCCACGGACCGAGTTTGCAATGGCGTCGATCTTTGCAGCAAATTCCGGGAACACGCGGCTTACCGATCGCGTCTTTTCCGCCAGATCGTCCAGGTACTGCCGTGTTTCGCTTTTGGAGATCTGCTGCATTTCCGGGCGTTCGACGCGGTTTTCCTTCTGTTCGTCGATGATCTCTTCAACTGCCTTGATGCAGTACGCCAGCGAGTTAATGCGGCGCTTGGCTCGGTTGAAGGCTCGATCGATGCCCTTCAGGACTAATTCCAATGGAACGCCCTGTTCCTTCCAGTTTTCGATGAGGACCCAGTCGAGGGTGGATAAGAGAGTAAAGGAGTCGCGGCGACTCTGATAGAACTGCTCGATCTCGGTGAAGTAGTTGAAGTAGTTCAAGTGTTACGCCGCGATCCAGCCACCGCCAACAACAACATCGTCCCAATAAAAGACCGCACCCTGACCGGGCGTAACGGCTCGCTGGGGTGTGTCGAACTCAACGATAGTCCGGCCGTCCTGCTGCACGACGTGTCCCGGCTGGGGTTCGAACCGATTTCGAATCTGGATCTGGCAGGGAATCGCATCCGGCGCGCCCTGTACCGCGATCCAATTGACATCGCGAACCCTGAAGCGCTTACGCAACAGATCCGAGTCAGCCCCAACCACGACGCGATTGAGAGAAGGTTCAATCTTCACTACGTATTGTGGGCGGCCTGCTGCCCCGAGCCCCTTGCGCTGGCCAATGGTGTAGTTGTGAATTCCTTCGTGAGCGCCGACGACCTGCTCGGCAAGATTGACAATCTCGCCGTGCGCAGTGTGGACGTCTGCGTACTTTTCAACAAAGTCGGCATAGGATCGGCCTTCAACGAAGCATATTTCCTGTGACTCCGGCTTGTTGTAGGTCGGCAGCCCGGCTTTCCGAGCGATTTCCCGTACTTCCGGTTTGGTCAGTTCACCCAACGGGAAAACGGTTTTAGCCAGTTGTTCCTGCGTCAACCCAAACAGAAAGTAAGACTGGTCCTTGTTGCGGTCTTTCCCGCGCATCAGCAGCCAGCGTCCACGCGACTCGTCGTAGCGAACACGGGCGTAATGCCCCGTGGCGACGCGGTCGGCGCCAATGCCGGCCGCGCGTTCCACGAGATGGTGAAACTTGACGAAGTTGTTGCAGAGGATGCAGGGACTCGGAGTTTCTCCGCGCAAATAGCTGGAAACAAATGGCGCGATCACCGTGCTCTCGAACTGGCCTTCAAGATTCAGCACGTAGAAAGGGATGCCCAGGTGAGAGGCAACCCGCCGAGCATCCCATATATCGTCGAGAGAGCAGCACCGTCCGCTGCGCTGCAGGTCAGACGGGTTCTCGCCATGGAGCGTTCGCCGCTGATTCCAGAGCTGCATCGAGAGTCCGACTATCTCTTCCCCGGCGTCGCGCAGGACGACCGCAGCGGCAGAAGAATCCACGCCGCCGCTCATGGCAATGGCAATCATGCGAAACCCTTGAGAGCAGCGCGAATCGCGTCGGAAGCCAGTACAGAACAGTGCATCTTGGACTGCGGAAGTCCGCCCAGTGCCTCGGCAATTTGTTCCTTCGTGACGGCGCGTGCCTGCTGGAGGTCCATGCCGATAATCATTTCGGTCGCGTAGGAACTGGTTGCGATTGCGGCGGAACATCCCTGAGTCTTGAACCGTGCATCCAGAATGCGATTGTCCGCAACTTTGAGCCAGAGTTTCATCACGTCACCGCATACGGGGTTTGCGACCTCGGCAATCGCGTTTGCGTCTGGCAATTCTCCCGCGCAGCGCGGGTTCTCGAAATAGTCGAGTAGTTTGGAAGAATAAGGCATGGCTTTCCGTCAGGCTCTCTTGTAATACGGCGAGAGCGCTCGCAACCTTTCCACGATTGTCGGGAGCACCTCAAGTACGTAATCCACGTCCGCATCGGTGTTCATCGCGCTGAGGCTGAAGCGGAGGCTTCCGTGAGCTTCGTCCGGAGTTTTTCCGATCGCCGTGAGCACGTGTGACGGTTCCAGAGATCCTGAAGAACATGCGGAACCTGTGGACACCGCGACGCCCTTGAGGTCGAGTGAAATCAGCATTCCCTCACCCTCGGCGAAGTCCACCATGATGTTGGATGTGTTGGGTAACCGCGGAGCGGTCTCTGCATTGATATGGATTGAAGGAATGCGGGCTTTCAATCCACTCTCGAGCCGATCGCGCAGACGGCGCAGATGTGCGCTTTCGATCTCGAGTCCCTCGCGAGCCAACTGGGCTGCGCGTCCGAATCCGACGATTCCCGGGACGTTTTCTGTTCCGGATCGGCGATTGCGTTCGTGGCCTCCTCCTGTCACCAGGGGCTTCAATGTCGTGCCCTTTTTTACGTACAGCGCGCCAACGCCCTTCGGCCCATGGATCTTATGAGCGGACATCGAGTACAGATCCACCTTCAGCCTCTTCACATCCACGGGAATCTTGCCGACAGCCTGAACCCCATCGGAATGGAAATACACGTCGGCCTCTGCGGCAATGGTACCAATCTCTTCGATGGGCTGGATGCTGCCAATTTCGTTGTTGGCGTGCATGACGGTGATCAGGGCGGTGTCCGGACGTATGGCGCGCCGCACGTCATCGGGATTCACCAGCCCGTCAGTGGATACCTTCAGCCACGTGATTTCCCAGCCTTGCTTTTCGAGGTCTTTGCACGTGTGCAGGACGGCATGGTGTTCAATCATCGAACTGATAATGTGACGTCCCCTGGCCTTCTGCGCTTCGGCGATGCCCCGGATGGCAAGATTGTCCGCTTCGGTTCCACCACTGAGAAAAACGATCTCTGAAGTCTCAGCGTTAATGAGACGTGCAACGTGTTGTCGCGCTTCGTCCAGGAGGGACTTGGCCTGCTGTCCGAACCAATGGATTGAGGAGGGGTTGCCGAAATCCCCGTCGAACAGAGGGATCATGGCTGCCGACACCTCCGGCCGCATCGGTGTGGTCGCATTACTGTCCAGGTAGATTCGTCTCATAGTCTTCTGGGACGTCTTGGAACTTAGTAGAAACACACGATCTAAATCAATAGAATGCTTTGTCCGGTAAAATCGGGGGAGGCATTTGGGATGAAGGCGGGTCTTGAAGACGTTATAGCTGGCGAGTCCGGCATCTGTTACATCGACGGTGAGAAGGGAATTCTCGCCTATCGCGGGTACAACATCCACGAACTCGCGCCGAACTCCACGTTCGAAGAAACGAGTTATCTTCTTTGGTTTGGACGTCTTCCGAATGCCGAGGAGCTCAAGGACATCACTGAAAAGATGGCGGGGAGCCGCGCTTTGCCGGCTCCTGTCATTGCCTTGATGAAGGGGCTGCCCAAAAGTGCGCTTCCTATGGAAGTTCTTCGGACGGCCACGTCTGCATGTTCCATGTACGATCCCGAAGCGGAAGACATGTCGGCTGAGGCGAATCTACGAAAAGCGATCCGTCTGAACGCCCAGTGCGCGACGATCGTGACAACCTTCCAGAACATCCGCGAGGGGAAAGAACCGATCGCGCCACGTGCCGACCTGTCGCACGCCGGCAACTTCTATTACATGCTGACCGGCAACGATCCCAGCTCGACGACGGTTCGTGCCCTCGATGTCGCGCTTATCCTGCACGCGGATCACGAACTCAATGCGTCCACGTTTGCGGGCCGCGTGACCGCTGCCACTCTTTCGGACATCTATTCCGCCGTGACCTCCGCTATTGGTGCCCTGAAGGGGCCTTTGCACGGCGGTGCCAACGAAGCCGTTATGCGCATGTTGCTGCAGATTGGCGATATGTCAAAGGTGGATGCCTACGTTCACGAGCTGTTTGCACAAAAGAAGAAGATCCCCGGATTCGGGCATCGTGTTTACCGGACCGAAGACCCCCGTGCAACGCATCTGCGACGTATGTCGAAAGAAGCCTGTGAACGCACCGGTCAGAAAAAGTGGTTCGAAATGTCGGCGCGCATTGAGGAGATCGTTAAGACCGAAAAGAAGATCAACGCGAATGTCGACTTCTATTCGGCAAGCACGTATTACGTGAGTGGCATGCCTATCGACCTGTTTACGCCGTTCTTCGCCGTTAGCCGGATGTCGGGATGGACGGCGCATATTCTGGAGCAATACGCGAACAACCGGCTGATTCGTCCCCGAGCCGAGTATGCTGGGCCATCACCGGAACTCAAGTGGATCCCCGTTAGCCAGAGGTAGCCGGCGCCTTTCCCAGACTGCGAACAATTCCTGCCTCGCTCGATATTCGCGAAGCACCCATGATCGAAACTTCGGATCCGCCGGTACCGTATAAGTGCGCCGCCGCGCTAGTGTGTAAAGGGAGCGGCAGCCCTGGTCCCGGACAACGGTGGGGTGATGAGGAAGGGAGCAAAGGAGGGTTGCGGTTGGATGATGTAGTGGATTAGAGACCGGGACCGTGTGGTGAACTGCCGCTGCAGTCGCATCGCGCGCTGTAGTGCACGGCACATGCCGCTGCAGTTCCAATAACTTCGCTAAAGATTCGATTCGCTTTTCCGCAATTTCCGCACTTGAGTCTTACGCAGTTCCATGAGAAGTCGCGCAATAGCGGACCTTCTCTCTGACTTTTCGACGATTTCCGCCACTGCGTTCAAGCAACGCCAATCAGTTAGCCGCGGCAGTACGCGTGCCTTAAGAAGTTTGCTCCCGGTGGAGGGGGCAACTCGGCGAACGCTGGGCCGGCGCCGAGGGATCTGCCGGGGGCATTCACAAGAATCCCGGCGGTCGAGTGCTTTGCGAAAAAGGCCAGGTACGGGGCCGCAAAGGGCCGCAGAGTACGGATCGCCGGGCGCCCAGACGTTCAAAAATCCCAAGGAGGTTCCATGAGTCGTACACGCATCGTCGGATTTCTGTTCATCGTTTTTGCGCTGGCCGTTTCTTCCCTTGCCATTGCACAGGCTAAGAAGCAGCTGGATATCAACACTGCCACCGAAGAGGAAATGGTGGCCATCGGCATCGAAAAGGCCGCAGCGAAGAAGATCGTCGACGCGCGACCGTACCGAAACAAGTCCGAACTGGTTTCGAAACAACTGTTGACGCGTGCGCAATACGACAAGCTCAAGGATCTGATCGTTGCCAGGCAACCCGTCACGATCAAGGAAGTGCCGACCAAGCCTGCCGGAAAATAGACGGACATGTACGCGCGAATGGTCATCGGCGAAGCGCTCAGCGAAGAGCAGATCGGAGAGTTTTCCCGCATCTATCATTCGGACGTTCTGCCCGGCCTTGCGCGCGAGTCGGGCTTCGAATCTGCCAGCCTTTTGGTGGAGGAGGGTGGAAACATGGCTGTTTCCCTCACGGTGTGGAAGACACGTGAGGATTGCCTTCGCTATCACTCGAGCCGATCCTATCGTCAGTTCGTAGCGCGCACACAGCATCTGCTCGCCGGAAATTTTGTCGTGAAGATCTTCAAACAGCGTGGTGAATCGTAGGAGCCCGAAAACGCAGGGGAGTTTTGAGATTGGACGAATCCTCCGTCGAAAATAGAGTCAGGCTGGGGCTGGACAGCGTGAGCGACGACTGGATTTCAGGACACCCCTCCTCAGCCGAGGAGGGGTGTCGCGTAGCGCCGGGGTGGTGCTGGCCAAACAATAGATTTGTTGACCAACACCGCCCCAGCCAAGGCTGCGCCTTGGCTTTCCCCTCCTCGGCTGAGGAGGGGAGTGTGACGATTTTCATCATTCGTTGTGAGCAACCGCTCATGTACGACTGCATTTCAAAACCCGTTTTGGAAGCACAGGACTGGTCCAATTTCAGAATCCCGCTTTGCGATTCTCCGAAGTTAATCCGCCTCCGGCTTCTGCCGGTATTGACGGTAGTCGATATTGCACCGATGGCGTCGCAGGAAATCCATAAAACGCTTGTAATCGGAGTCCGGCAGGTTGAACAGCCGCACGAGCTGGCGATAGCTTCCTTGCGATTGCTGCAAGCCGCGCCGCACAACGTTCTCGACGTGGGTTCGGGTGATGAGACGGTCTGCATACGGGCGCGCCACAGAGTCCCAGAAGTTCTCCACGTGAAGAATGTCGATCATGCCTGTGGGAGCACTGTCCGGCAGGACAACGTGGCCCTCCTCGATGGTCTCGTTTGGCGCCGTGTAAACGGCGCTCTCAACGATATTCTCCAATTCGCGGACGTTCCCCGGATAGTCATACATTTGCAGTTTGGCGAGAGCTTCGCGCGTCATACGTTTTCTCCCGTTGAGCATCGCTTCAACGAGAAGCGGAATGTCGTCCAGCCTGTTTCTGAGGGGCGGCACCTGGATGGAGAACACGCTAAGCCGGTAGTACAGATCCTCCCGGAAATCTCCGCGGTTGACCAGGTTGCGCAGGTCACGGTTTGTCGCTGCAATCACGCGAATGTCGAGTTGCCGGCAGGCCGTGTCTCCCAGTCGACGGATCTGTCGTTCCTGAAGCGCCCGAAGCAGTTTTGCCTGAAACCGCCGCGATGTGTTCGCGATCTCATCGAGGAATAACGTGCCCCCGTTCGCTTCTTCAAACAACCCTGTTTTGTCGGCGAGCGCACTCGTAAAGGCCCCGCGCTTGAATCCGAAAAGTTCACTTTCAATCAGGTCTTCGGGAAGGGCACCACAATCGACCGCCACGAAACGCCCCTGCGAACGACCGCTGTGCAGGTGGATGGAACGGGCCACGAGCTCCTTGCCGCTTCCTGTTTCGCCCGTGATCAGCACGGAGCCTGTGATTCGAGCCGCCGCTTTGACGCGTTCACCCAGATGCCTCATGACTTCGCTGTTTCCGATCATGTTACGTATAGCCGTTCACCGGGGAGACTGGTCACATGAACATCGATCCGATTGAAATTCGTCTGCTCGTTCTTATTGCTACCCGTCGGACGGGCCGTCCACTCCACGACGAAGACCTCGAACAGGACGCCACGCTCAAGGCTGTTGAGGCTTTCCGGAAGCAGTTTGAAGTGCGTTATCCGCGGGCGTTCCTCCGCAAGATCGTCGGCGACACCGTGCGCGATCACTGGCGCCGGCGTCGTCAGACGGAAGAATTGACGGAACTTGATGAAAACGTCCTTGCGGAGTCTCCTCGCTTTGAGGAACGCCTCGATCTGGAAAGACGCATTCGGCTTCTTCGCCACGGGCTGGCACAACTCGATCCGGGTAAACGAGTCACTCTCGAGCTCTTTTATGTCGAGGAATGGCCCGTTTCGAAGATTGCCGGACTCCAGAAGAAGTCCGTCTCCGCTGTGAAGATGGAGTTGCTTCGCGCGCGACGGGCGCTGGCTGATATCGTGAGGGGGCTGGCGGGCGAAAAGCATGTCCTGGCCACCTCTGCGGCGGATAAGGCGGCTTCAGGCTTTCATGGTATGATCCCTGATCATGAAAATCGCGCTAGCACTGCTGATGGTGGCGCAGTTGGTCGCGCCAGAACCGAAGATTCCCCAGGTGATGTCCGCGAAATTTGCGACTGCGGCGCCGGCAAAGGCGGGCCGCAAAGCGAATGTCACGGTGTCCTTCAACCTGATGAAGGGATACAAGATCAACCGGGAGCCGACCATCACTCTTGAGTTAACGCCAGTACCCGGCGTGACGCTGGAGCAGAAGTCGATCGATGCGTCGTCAGTAGATAAGAAGTCCAAGGACGAATACTACGTTGACCTCCCCACTCTGAACGTCGGTCTCACAGCAGCCAAAGCAGGCCGGTATGAGATACCGGGCAAGCTCATCTACTTCTTTTGCTCGATATCAGACGGATTCTGCTCGAAGCAAACTGTGGATGTGAAGCTTCCTGTACAAGTGGAGTGAGTAGCAGAACAACAGCCGAAGGGTACCGGGCCGCAGTCTTAACGCCGGCCAACCAGCTCACCATACTGCGGATCGTCTTCATTCCCGTTTTTATCATCCTGCTCTCCTATGGTTGGAATGGTCTCGCACTTGCGATCTTCGTGGCCGCAGGTCTGACGGATGTTCTCGATGGGATCATCGCGCGGCGATTCGGACAGAAGACCAATATCGGCAGCGTTCTCGATCCCCTTGCGGACAAGTTGTTAATGGTGACATCCATTGTCATCCTTTCGCTGCCCCAGATGGGCTTCCCGAACATGCTGCCCCGCTGGCTCACGATCCTGCTGATTTCTCGCGATGCTCTCATGATGCTTGTCGCGTTGATCATCGTTCTGATGGTGGGCTGGCGGCTCTTCAAACCGACCGTCTATGGTAAGGCCAGTACTGCGCTCCAGGTGATCACTGTCCTCGCGGTCCTCTACTGCAATTGGCGGGAGCGCGTCGTGCCCCAGTTGAGCATTCTCTATTACATAACCGGCGGACTCACCGCCTTCTCAGGACTGCACTATCTTGTAACGCGCCGTGATCGCGTCGGAATTGAGTAACCGAAGCGACGATGACCAAGAAGCCATTTTCGGCGTCCGCCTATGTTCGGAAGGGTAATGACCAGGACCTGGTCAAGGCCGTACACGAATACCGATTCGCGCCGCGGCATAGAGGTACCGAATCGCAACCGCTTCGGGTCCTCTCGGTAGAACCCGGGTCACTTGCTGAACGCATCGGCATCCATCCCAACGACACTATCCTCGAACTGAACGGAAAGACTCTACTGGATCCCGTCGACTTTCAGTTTCAGGCCGCCACAGTCGGACGCCGTTTGTCGATCAAGACACAGGCGGGATTGAAGACGTTCGTTCGCCGTGAATGGGAGTCTTTCGGACTGGAGTTCGAGCCTATCGAGCCCCTGACTTGCCAGAACAATTGTGTGTTCTGCTTCGTACACCAGAATCCCGCAAGAGTTCGCCCCTCACTTCACATCAAGGATGAGGACTACAGGCTGTCGTTTCTTTTCGGCAATTACCTCACCTTGACGAATGTGGAAGAAGCCGAACTCCAGCGCATCATCGACCAGCGCCTCTCCCCTCTCTATATTTCCGTGCACGCAACGGAGCCCTCACTGAGGGCGCGCATGCTCGGCAACGCCGAATACGACGGATTCCTCGAGAAGGTCGAGCGGCTTGTTGCTTCGGGAATCACGATTCACGGCCAGGTCGTGTTATGCCCGGACTGGAACGACGGTGAGCACCTGGAACGGACAATCGAGGACATGGCAAAGTTCTTTCCTGGCGCAGGCTCGCTTGCGGTGGTGCCCGTAGGACTGACGCGGCACCGAAGGAATCTCCCACAGCTTAAGCCGTTCACGCCAGAGATTGCTCGTCAGACCATTGACCAGGTTTCGGGCATCCAGCGCGAGCTAAAGAAGAAGCTGGGGACACCATTCGTCTTCCTTGGTGACGAAATCTATATCATGGCGGGATCCCCGCTTCCGCCATCGAGCCATTATCGGGATTTTCCGCAGATTGAGAATGGTGTCGGCATGGTTCGAACATTCCTGAAGCAATTTGATGCTGCTCTGCGGAAGAAGAGAAAAACGTCCGGGCGTGCGCGTGGAACCGTGTGTACAGGCCGCGTTTTCTTTCCTTACCTAAAGACCAGCGTGGATCGCCTCGAGCTGGACCTGGACGTCGTCGCCGTCGAAAGCCGCTTCTGGGGGTCCGGTATCGGTGTTGCGGGTCTGCTGACGGGGTCGGATTTCATCTCGGCGTTGCGCGGAAAGGTGCGTGGGGACTTCGTTGTTCTACCGTCGGAATGCATGATCGGTGACGATTACCTGTTCCTGGATGATCTGACCCTCAAGGATGTGGAAAAGGAACTCGGTGTGGAAGTCATCCGGTCCGGTTACACGGCCGGGGACTTTGTGGAAACGATGGTCGCGCGGAGTTAGGGACGGCTCTTCTCTTCAATGTCCGCTGTCCGCTGTGCAGCGGACATTGAAGAGACCCTTACTTACTTCACCCTCTCAATTTTGATCGTCTTGATCACGACGGGTTCTACCGGCCGATCGCCCGGAGCTGTTCGCACCTTGCCGATATTCAGAACGACATCAACCCCTTCGATTACCTTTCCGAACACCACGTATGGGGGACGTCGCCCATCGAGGTCTGGAGTTGATGCGACAGTGATGTAGAACTGGCTCCCTGCGGAATCCGGTGCGCCGGTTCTGGCCATGGCAAGGGTGCCGACTTCTTTGTGATTGAGGTTGTTGTATTCATCCTTGATGGTGAATCCCGGGCCGCCGGTGCCATTTCCCAGCGGGTCACCGCCCTGGATCATGAACCCATCGATGACTCGGTGGAAGATCAATCCGTCGTAATAGGGTTTCTTCTGTTTTTGACCGCTTTTCGGATCGGTCCACTCCTTTTCGCCGCTGGCCAATCCCGCAAAATTTGCGGAAGTGATGGGGGCTTCCTTCTCGTTCAGTTCAGCGGTGAAGTTTCCCATGCTGGTTTGAAAGTGTGCGTACAATCCGGGTTTCCTGTTCACGGTCGCTCCTGTAGTTGCAGTCGGTTTGTTGCCAGCTTTTGCATCGGCCTTAGGAGCCGCTTTATCTGCTGCGGGTGCAGCGGGCGCGGCTTTCGGCGGTTCCTTTACGGGTTCCGGAGCGGGTGTTGGTGCAGGTACGGGTTCTGCTGGTGGCGGAGTCGGCGCCGGTTCCGTAGCCGGTGCCGGCGTTTCGGCAGCAGGCTCGGTTTTATCGGAGGTATTGCTAGAGCAGGCTGTCAGGACTGCCATCAACGCGAATACGATCCACTTTTTCATGGGTAAGGCTCCTTAATGAATGAAGTGGCGAAGATAGCACAACTTCATATCGATACTCCTCACGATCCCCGCCTCGCGGCTGTGAGATAATTTGCATCGCATGTACGAGCATCTGCTCTACACGACGCGGGAATCGATAGCAACGATTACCGTAAACCGGCCATCGGTTCGCAACGCACTGAACGTTGCAACGTTGGAAGAACTCGCATCGGCATTCGATCGCGTTAAAGCAGATGCGGCAATTCGGGTTGTGATTCTGACGGGTGCCGGCGAAAAGGCGTTTGTCGCCGGAGCGGATATCTCAGAAATTGCCGCACTGACCGAAAGTACGGGCGAGGAGTTCTCACGGCGGGGTCAGGCGGTATTCGATAGCATTGAATCGCTGGGAAAACCGGTGATTGCCGCAGTCAACGGTTACGCTCTTGGCGGTGGGTGCGAGCTTGCCATGGCCTGCACGCTCCGGATTGCAGCGCAGACTGCCGTGTTTGGCCAGCCCGAAGTGAAACTGGGTGTCATTCCGGGTTATGGAGGAACGCGCCGACTGCCACGGTTGATCGGGAAGAGCCGGGCGCTCCAGTTGCTTTTGACAGGCGAAACCATTCCGGCTGATGACGCGCTGACGCTCGGGCTGGTCGATGCCGTCGTTCCTTTGGAATCGCTTCGGGAAAAGGCGGAGTCCATTGCTCAACACATCGTTCGCAATGCTCCTGTGGCTGTGAAACTATGCCTCGAAGCGGTGAACCTGGGAAACCAGGCTGACGAGGCAAAGCTGTTTGGAAGGGCCTGCGGCACCGAAGATATGAAGGAAGGCACCCGTGCGTTTCTCGAGAAACGCGCTGCCGAATTTAAAGGACGCTGAATGGCTGCTTTGAAAATTGCGATTGTTGCGGCTCGTTTCAACGCGGAGATAACGGAACGCCTGATTGCGGGAGCACAGGAAGCTTTGCGAGGCCTGGCCGAAGTCTCGCTGTTTCAGGTGCCCGGCGCTTTCGAGATTCCCCTGGCGGCAAAACAGGCAGCACTTTCGAAGCGCTTTGATGCCATTGTTGCGATTGGATGCGTGATTCGCGGGGAAACGGCACACTTCGAGTACATCAGCCACGTAGCCAGCACCGGTATCGCCCAGGTCAGTCTGGAAACCGGAGTGCCAGTTACTTTTGGCGTGTTGACAGTGGATACGGACGAACAGGCGATGGCCCGCTCGGTTCCGGGTGGAGACAATAAGGGGTATCACGCCGCACAAGCGGCTGTGGAAATGGTGCGAATTCTCAAGAAACTGGCATAAATGCTTCCGCGCGGGCGGGATTATGGGTTCTCGACGAAAAGCCAGAGAGTGCGCTTTGCAGATGTTGTTCCAGTGGGACATCACTCACGACAGCATCGAGCAGATTCAATCCACATTCTGGGAGGGCCAGGACGAGCCCGAAGAGACGCGCGTCTTCGCCGAAGCGCTGGCCGCAGGGACAATCGCGCGTGTGGAGAAAATCGACACCGTGATCGGCCGCCATGCTGAGAACTGGCGCATGGACCGGATGGCGGTTGTCGATCGGAATATTCTGCGGTTAGCAACGTATGAATTTTTCAATGATGCCGAAACGCCCAAAACAATTGTTATTAATGAAGCCATAGAGATCGCTCGGCGGTTCAGCGCTCAGGAGTCACCGCAGTTCATTAACGGAATTCTGGATAGCATCAGGAAGGAAGTAGAAAGCATGGGAGAGCAATGATCGAACCGCTGGAGGCCGTCCGTATCGAGAAACTGAAGAGTATTGAAGCCCTTGGTTATAATCCCTATCCCACCGAATACCGATACACCGAGACGATTGCGAAAGTCGTCGACACCTATTCCACTAAATCTGCCGAAGAACTCGAACATAACCCGGTAAAGGTCCGCGTTGCCGGCCGAATTCTGGCCAATCGGCCCTTCGGCAAGGCGGGGTTTCTCGCTTTGTCCGATGCCGGCGCGAAACTGCAGGTTTATGTCAAGAAGGATCAGGTCCCCGAGCGTGACTTCCAGCTGTATCAGTTGCTCGACATCGGTGACTTCATTGGAGTCGAGGGAACGCTCTTTCGCACACGCACCGGTGAACTGACGGTTCTGGCCCGTGAACTCACGTTTCTCGCCAAGAGCTTCCTTCCACTCCCGGAGAAATGGCATGGACTCACGGATGTCGAAATTCGGTTTAGGCGAAGATACGTCGACCTGGTTGTAAATCCCGAGGTTCGGGATGTGTTTGTGAAGCGCAGTCTGATCATTCGCGAAATGCGCCGGTTCCTTGACGACCATGGCTATTTTGAGGTCGAGACGCCAATCCTGCAGCCGATCGCCGGCGGGGCGCTGGCGAAGCCGTTCAAGACGCACCACAATGCCCTCGACATGCCGCTGTATTTGAGAATCGCCCCCGAGCTTTATCTGAAGCGATTAATCGTCGGCGGCCTGAATCGCGTGTACGACCTTAACCGGAATTTTCGTAACGAGGGAGTTTCCTACAAGCACAACCCCGAATACACCATGCTGGAGTTTTATCAGGCGTACTCCAACTATCACGACCTGATGGACCTGACCGAAGAGATGTTCAAGCAGATTGTAGATCGCGTGTGCGGCAAGCGGCAGATTACCTACGGCTCGCATACAATCGATTTCGACAACTGGACACGCATCACGATGGTCGAAGCCATCATCAAATATTCGGACGATAAGATTTCCGCGTCGGACCTGAAGAATCGCGAGTTCGTTGCAAAGATGCTGCATACGCTGCATGCGGAGTTCAATCCGCGCATGCCGCTGGGAAACCTGGTCGGAGTGCTGTTCGAGACTGTCGCCGAGAGGCACCTGATTCAACCCACGATTGTTTATGAGCACCCGGTCGAACTCTCTCCTCTGGCGAAGAAAAAGTATGGCGATCCTACCATCGTCGAACGCTTTGAATTGTTCATTGCGGGGATGGAACTGGCTAATGCCTATTCCGAGTTGAATGATCCGATCGATCAGAAAAACCGCTTCGAATCGCAGCTCGAGGTCCGCGACCTGGGCGATGAAGAGGCGCACCTGATGGACGAGGACTACGTGCGGGCTTTGAGCTATGGCATGCCTCCAACAGCGGGAGAGGGAATCGGCGTCGATCGACTCACGATGATTCTCACCGACTCCAAATCGATTCGTGACGTGATCCTGTTTCCACACATGAGGCCGGAGTAGCGTGCTGCTTCCCTGCTCCGCGGCTTTGGACAACGATTCTTTGAGGGCGTACCCACGCCACCCTGAGTCAGGGGGGCAGCGCGATGCAATCGCGCGGGCGGAGGTTCCAAAGCTCCATACCTGGAAGGTTTGCGGGGGAACCCCCGCTCGCGCGGCCGCTGCGGGCCGCGCTGCCCCCCTGACTCCGGGGGGCAGCAGCAGCTTCGGATGGACTTTTCGTTTAAAGCTCTCCTTAGTCAAGGAGTGGCGCACATGAGATTTGAACTCCTCGTCGCGACCCGTTACCTGCGCGCCAAACGCGAACAAGCTGTAATTTCGACCATCACGTTGATCGCGATACTGGGTGTGGCGGCAGGCGTCGCAGCTCTGGTCGTTGCTATGGCTGTCAGTGAGGGGCAGCGGGAGGATATTCGCGATCGCCTGCTTGGTGCTCAGTCCCACGTGACGGTCATTGGCGGACCCGCAGGCATCGCCAACTACGAGGAGTTGGCACAGCAGATTGAAAGTGTGGACGGAGTGGTGGGCGCTGCACCGCATTCCGAAAGCGCCGGCATTCTCCAGCCTTCCCTCTCCCCGGTGCTGGTTAAAGGAATTTTCCTGGACCATGAGGTCCGTGTATCTCAGCTCCAGAAGAACATCGTTCGCGGAGAACTCGCCGATCTGACGGGCAATTCCATTGCAGTTGGAAAGGAGCTCGCGGACAGACTGGACCTTGATCTGGGCGATGACGTCTTTGTCATGAGCCGGGAAACCACGGGCGGCCCAGCCGGTCCGGAAAACATTGAGCTGGGCTTCAAGGTCGTCGCGATTTATTCGGTTGGGCTCTATGAGTACGACTCTCACCTGGTCTATGTGCCGTTCGACAAGGCGACACGTCTGGTTGCGGCAGGTCCCGTGGCCACCAGCATCGAAGTTAAGGTTCGTGACATCGACAAATCGACGGAGGTCGGTGAAGCGATTGTCCAACGGCTCGGCGAGCCGTATGAGTTTGTGGACTGGAAAGTCACACACAGGACAATCTTCCAGGCGCTCAAACTCGAACGCCTGGGGATGGCAATTGCAATCAGTTTGATTGTATTCGTGGCGGCGCTGAATATCGTGGCCATGCTCACGATGATGGTCTTGGAAAAGGCCCGCAGCATTGCCATGCTGATAGCAATGGGCGCGACCCTGGTTCAGATACGCAGGATCTTCATGCTTCAGGGTGTCGTTATCGGCGTGATTGGGACGTCGATCGGGCTGATTCTTGGTCATGCCATCAGTTACCTCGCAGACAGGTACCAGCTGATCCAGCTTTCCCCGGAGGTTTATTCGATCTCCCACCTGCCGTTTCATGCCGTCTTCACGGACTCCATCCTTATCGCCGCCGGGGCAATTCTCATCAGTTTTCTGGCGACGCTTTACCCGTCAGCATCCGCGGCTCGCGTGGATCCTGTGGAAGCCTTGCGTTATGAATAGCGTGTCCCCGTCAGATTATTTAGTCGAGGCCCGGTCGCTGACGAAGGTCTACCGGACCCCCGCTTCGATCGTCACGGTGTTCGAAGAGCTTTCGTGGGGTGTCTCTCAAGGGCGTCTGGTTGCTGTGATCGGTCCGTCTGGCGCGGGAAAGAGCACTCTGCTCCACCTCTTGGGCGGTTTGGACCGTCCAACTAGTGGTGCGGTGTTCGTTAATGGTACGAGTGTATTCGGTCTGAGTCCGCTCGACCTTGCAGGATTTCGAAATAGGCGTATAGGTTTTGTTTTTCAGTTTCACCATCTGCTACCCGAGTTCACAGTCCTGGAGAACGCAATGATGCCGGGAATTATTCGGGGCGCGCCGAGGCAGGAAGTGGAGTCCGCGGCACGGCAAATTCTGGATCGCGTGGGCCTTGGTCCTCGGTTGACCCACAAGGTTGGTGAAATCTCGGGGGGTGAACAGCAGCGCGTGGCCATTGCGCGCGCTCTGGCCGGTGGACCTCAGTTGCTTCTGGCCGACGAACCGACAGGAAATCTCGACCAGAAGACGGGCGAGTCGGTTTTTTCGATGATCCGGGAGTTGCATGCAGAGCGGGGGTTAACATCTATCCTCGTGACGCATAACGAAAAACTCGCTGCGCAATGCGATGAAATCTGGGAAATGGAGGCGGGGAAACTGCAAAATCCCAATTGTTCGCAGTAAGCGCTTCGTTTAGAATTTAGGAGCTTATGTTTGAACGATATACGGAAAGAGCGCGTCGGGTCATTTTCTTTGCTCGTTACGAGGCCAGTCAGTTCGGCAGCACAACGATCGAGACCGAACACCTGCTGCTCGGACTAATCCGTGAAGACAAGAATTTGACCAATCGATTTCTTCGTAGTTCTTCCTCAATTGAGAATATTCGGAAGGAGATCGAAGGGCGGACTACCATCCGTGAAAAAGTGTCCACCTCGATTGACCTGCCACTCTCGAATGAATGCAAGCGAATTCTCGCGTACGCGAACGAAGAGGCCGAGCGGTTGAATCACCGCCATATTGGTACGGAGCACCTCCTGCTCGGTATCCTTCGCGAAGAGAAGTGCGTGGCGGCAGAAATTCTGCATGAGCGAGGCCTGCGCCTCGTGGCCATTCGTGAGGAGCTGGCCCGGTCTGTTCCGGATCGGCAGGCGCTCGCGAAGCCCAAGGAGACCCCGCTGCTGAGCGAGTTCTCCCGCGACCTTACCCAGGCGGCGATGGACGGTGTTCTCGATCCGCTGGTGGGACGCGATGCGGAAATCGATCGGGTCATCCAGATCCTGTGCCGGAGAACCAAGAACAATCCTGTGTTGATCGGTGATCCCGGTGTCGGGAAAACGGCAATTGTCGAGGGTCTCGCACAGCGGATTGTTGACGGAGAGGTCCCCTCATTCCTGGCGGACAAACGGATCCTCGTTCTGGACCTGTCGTTAATCGTCGCAGGCACCAAGTACCGCGGCCAGTTTGAAGAGCGATTGAAGACCATCATGAAAGAGCTGGTCGACAATCCGAACACGGTGGTGTTCATCGATGAACTGCACACCCTGGTCGGTGCCGGGTCAGCGGAAGGCTCGCTGGACGCCGCCAATATCCTGAAACCTGCACTTTCACGCGGCGAGATTCAGTGCATCGGCGCCACCACACCGTCGGAGTTCCGGAAGTCGATCGAAAAGGATCGTTCGTTGGAGCGTCGTTTTCAGGCGGTAAAGGTGGGTGCGCCGAGCGAAAGCGAAGCGATTCGCATCCTGCAGGGTGTGAAACCACGGTATGAGAAGTTTCACCTCGTCAACTACACCGACGAGGCTATAGAGTCCGCCGTGTACCTCTCGAATCGCTATATTCCAGATCGATTCCTGCCTGACAAGGCCATCGACCTTCTCGACGAGGCGGGTGCGCGTGTAAAGCTGCGTCAGGCGACGCTTCCGCCGGAGTTGCTGGAGATCCAAAGACGGTTGAAGTCGATCGGTCAGCGACTGGAGAGCGCCATAAACTCCAAGGATTTCGATCGCGCCGATCACTACAAAACTCAAGAGCAACTTGAGCGCGAACAGTTGCGCAATGTTCGTGAGAAATACAACATCAGCGAAACCTCGAGCATGGGCCTGGTCACCAAGGGCGATATCGAGGATGTCGTCTCGCGCTGGACGGGCGTGCCTGTCAACGCGATCAAGGAGGAAGAACTCGAGCGGCTCACGCGCATCGAAGAGGAACTCCACAAGCGGATCATCAGCCAGGAGCCGGCGATCAATGCCCTGGCGCGCTCGATTCGCCGGTCGCGCGCCGGTCTCAAGTCTCCCAACCGGCCTGCCGGTTCGTTCCTGTTCCTGGGACCAACAGGTGTTGGAAAGACGGAAATGGCCCGTTCGCTCGCACAGTTCCTGTTCGGAAGCGAGAAGGCGCTGATTCGCTTCGACATGTCTGAGTTCATGGAAAAGCACTCGGTCTCGAAGTTGATTGGCTCCCCGCCGGGCTACGTCGGATACGAGGAGGGCGGGCAACTCAC
>DASTBJ010000450.1:0-7833 GCA_035712125.1 Terriglobia bacterium | reverse complement strand
CCGCGCCGCTGCCCCACGGCCCGACTTCTGCAACGACAACGGCGCCGCGCGATTCGATCGCCGAATGCAAAACAGGCCCGTCCACTGGCGCACCGGCAAGGAGAATGCGCGGCCCGCCCAGTACGGCACGCTCTTTCAACTGCTCTGCTGCAGCTGCGGCCAGGTTCGCATAAAGATCCGGATCGAGGCCCCAGAACGCGCCCAGTAACGGAAATACCTCAGTACCCGTGACACGTGGAGCGCCTCTGCGCAGAGCGATCAGTCTTCTGGCGGCAGCTCGCGCCACATTCACGCGGGCAATCTCCCGCCGGACATCGTCCAGCGAGACCGCGCGACCGTTTATCCTCGTGAGTTCGTCGAGGAGAGCCCGAACACGCGCTGCATTGTAGGCGCGAACATTCGCGCCCTCGGATTGCAGTAAATCGAATAGCGAGACTGGCGGCAGCCCTGGCCCTATGCCCAATCGCCCGAACTCTCGGAGATACAGGAAGCACTTGTAATCCGGATCCGATGTTCGTGGGATAACAACAGACACAGCGTCTGAGATGAATCCGGAGAGAGCCGCGTCTACCAGCCATCGCAGCCTTCCGGGAAAAACGCCAGGTTCGAGATACGCGTCGGCGGATGGCGTGGGCGCCATGCCGCCACGCACGACGAGGGGATTCAACCCTGCGGCACGAACGATCTCGACAGGCACAGACGGCCATGAAAGTACTACCGCATCCTCGGGCTTCAGAGTTCGACCGAACACCTGGTGAGACTCGTTAAAGGCCTCTGTCAGGATCGTAATCGGCGTGATCGTCATAGGCTCAGATAATGCCGTCTGTTCGCAGCCTCTCGATTGCTGCGTGGTCATAGCCCAGCCACTCGCCATAGACGAGCGCGTTGTCCTGGCCGACAGAGGGGGCCGCACGAAGAGACACGGGCGGCGCATCCGAGAACGTTATAGGCACACCCATACCGATAACATCCGCCACTCGTCCAAACTTCGGATGGTCCAGCGGCACCGTTTCACCGCGTGACTGAACACGCGGATCGCGTACCGCTTTCGCCGGCGAACGGACCTCGGCCGCAGGCACGCCATGCTGCTCCAGAAGCGGCACCAGCACAGCGGTTGGAACCGTGCGAGTAAAACCTTCGATATGGCCGTTCAACTCATCAACGTGCGCAACTCGGGCATCGCGGGTGGCGAACCGTGGATCCTTCTCGAACTCAGGGTGTCCAATAGCTGCAAACACGCCACGTGCGAACTGTTCTGAAGGCGCGCATATCGCAACATGACTGTCAGCCGATTCATAGATGCCGAACGGTGTCAGCCGCGGCACCATACGCCCGGTACGTTGCGGCAATCCGCAGGCTTCGAGGAGATCGAAAGGTTCGGCGGCGACAAGCGACGTGAGAACGCCAAGCATCGACACATCGACGTACTGTCCTCTCCCGGTGGTTTCACGTTGTCGCAATGCAGCCAGGATGCCGATAACGCTGAATACAGGTGCAAGCAAATCGGCAACAGGAACGCCCACGCGCACCGGCGGATCAGCAGGAGTTCCCGAAGTCATCATGAGCCCGCTGAGCGCCTGAATGATGCTGTCCATCGCCTTGCCGGATCCGTTCGCCGTTGCGCCAAAACCGGAAATCGAGCAGTAAACAATGCGTGGATTGATCGTCTGCGCGAACCCGTAGCCGATGCCAAGCCTGTCCAGCGTGCCGGCACTGAAGTTCTCGAGCACAATGTCGGCATGCCGCACCAGATCGGCGAACACCTCGCGCCCCCGGGGCTGCTTCAGGTTGAGCGTGACACCATGCTTGCCACGCAACCGATTCAAGGCCGATACCGATATGTCGTCAGGACTCCTGCGCCCGAGCGACACCCCCTCCGCGCCGAGATACGGCGGATTCTGGCGACACGGATCGGGAGCACTGGGATTCTCGATCTTGATGACGCGAGCACCTAACCCTGCCAACAAGAACGAAGCAAACGGCCCTGCCAGGGCGTGTGTAAGATCGAGCACCGTGATGCCGGCCAACGGGCTCGTCTGTGCCGATGACGGGTTGTCGAGTGACATAGTTTCTTGGGGCGAAGTCTAGCAACGGCCTGGAGGAACGAGCTAAGACTTTATCTAACGATCTGTAAGACGTGACACGTCTTTCGAATTGCGGAGACACTGCCACACCAGGTCAACGAAGGCGCCCACGAGGGGCGACGCGTTTCCCCGCTTCCATGCAACCACGACGGAGACTGTCGGCACCGGGTTGCACTTGAGCGGCTTGACGACAACGCCTGGTGGAAGCAACGCCGCCATCGAATCCGGCAAGAGCGCGTATCCCAGTCCTTCCTGGACGAGACGAAGGTGGCCCAGAACATTGTCGGCGCTCGAAACAGCATGCATCCGAATGCGCGCCCGACGGTAAAGCGCAGCAATTGCGTCGTACAGGGCGGGCGATAGTGAGCGATCGAGAGTGATGCATGGAAGGTCGTCCAGGAGCTCCACTGGGACGCTCTTACGCCGGACAAGCGGATGATGTGCTGGGAGCATTACAACGATCTTCTCCAGTAACAGCTCGCGCATATCGAGTTCCTCGGACTCAATCGGCCCGCGCAGGAACGCGACATCGAGACTGCCCGCCAGCAGACCCGCGACCGGCTCTATAGCGTACTTACTGTGCAGAACCAGGCGCAGATGAGGCAGGCGCGCCGCCACAAACGGGCGCAATGCGGGAAGAATTCGCACATCGGCTGCGGGGAATGTACCAATTGAAAGATCTCCGGCGCGCCCGTCGGCAGCCTGTTTTGCGAGCCTCCCCGCGTGTTCGATCCGTGCGAGGATGTCTTTCGCTTCACGCAGATAGATGCGGCCGGCGCTCGTGAGAGCCACGTGCTGCCGGCTGCGCTCAAGCAGCGCGATGCCCAAGGCTGCTTCCAGCTGACGAATCTGCTGGCTAAGAGAAGGCTGCGATGTGTGCAGGCGCGCTGCCGCGCGCGTGAAGTTGAGTTCCTCCGCCACCGCCACGAAATATTTCAGATGCCGCAACTCCATGGTGATCAACCCAAGACGACGCGCGAGACCTGTGCGATAGGAAAGACTCAGAAACGACAGCGGCCAGCAGCAGTGACCGCAGCCTGTATGTAATTGTCCATCACCGAGAGCCTCCTCACTTCTTCGACTCCTGCATCAGATCCAGTATTCCGTTCACGATCGCGGTTTCCGCACATCCCGGCTGCAAGCGGGATGAGAGAACCTCGAAGGTGTACATCCCGTATGCGGCATCGTTCGGAATGTATCCGGAACGGGCAGATCCATTGGTGAGCGTCGCCATCATGGTTCGTGCGTAAGGCGATTCTTTCTTTAGTCGCTGAGCGATCAAGTTAAAAACTTCCGCATTCACGGCACCGATGGCGATATCGCCGAGCCGGAGCAGCCCGAGACGGATATCGACAGGTCCAGCTTCCTTATAGGTTCCTGGATAACCCGCGCGTCCCGTGTCCGTGCGCTCGCGGCCGGGACATTGAACGATTTTTTGTCTTCCGTCGATCTGCACACCTGCCTCCATACGGTCCATGCCACGCATCACGTGCATCACTTCTTCGCCGAGAAACTGCCCCATGGACAGTATCATCTGCTTTTGCTGATTCATCAGCTTGATCACCTGCGGATTTTTCTTGTTCAGTCCCTGTCCGCCGGGGGGCATGGAGTTACTGATGTCGATGCCGCGGGAGGCGTAATCCTTAATGCGGATTTCGCGGAGATCGTAGGTCTGTTGATAGTAGAGAGGATTCTGATCACCTGCGGCGCCCGACGACCACAACGCAACAATCCTGTCGTCGAATGTTTCTTCAATGTATTTCGACGTGGTTCCCGGAGCGTCCCCGCTAACAAGGTCCAACTGACCGGCAGCGACTCCATGCATCGCGTAGTTGTAGTAGACCGCGATCGGATCGCCGAGAAGTGTCTCCAATTTGATGACAGCCACGGTCTTGTCCGATGGGCCCTCGTAGTTCGGACCTTCCCACCATCGTTTCGTCTGCGGATCGATGATGTTGCGGTTTACGTTGATATACGACAGACCCGTGCCGTACCCGATGCGGGCCGGTGCCAGGCGCTGCTTTGCCTGCTTCACTGATTCCACAATCCTCGAAACAAGTCGCGCCGCCTGCTGGTTAGGGGCGCTATGCGTATGCGTGGCCGTAATGAGGATGTTCTGCGCCGGAATGCCGAGTTCACTTTCAACCTGGCGGGTGACCTGCTGCCACATCTGCTCGGGCACGCCGCCCGCATCCAGCGAAATCAGCGCGGCGCTCGTTGTACCGCTGTCGAGCACGATCGCGCGCACGTACAGGTGATCGAGTATGCCTTCGTAGTTCCGGGGAAGTTCGTTCTCTGCCGGAGTAATATCCACCTTTGCGGCGCCCGCCTTCAATGCCGGCTGCTGCGCAAGGCTCTGCGGATGAGTCCCCAGAGTCAGAAGGATCAGTGCAGCGATCGTGAGCGTCTTCATCGGTTCCCTCCTTCGCTGTTTTCTTGAAAAGAAAAGGCGTCCTGTCGTCACTTGCGGCGGCAATCTACCGACTCACACCCACAAAGTCAATAACGCCGGGAGCTGCGGGCAACTGCGCCTAAACAGGGATTCCTGCACGTGACAGCCGTTCGAATTCCATCGCGGAGAAAGGAATTGACTCTCGTCGATCGACCGCTAATAGTAGCAATCCCGTGACAGCCGATTGCTCATGCATCTCCAATCTGTATATACATGACATTGCGCCGGATCGCGTCGTTGCCATCGGCGAGGTTCTCTGGGACATCTTTCCGCGCGACACACGACTCGGGGGAGCTCCACTGAACTTTGCAGTTCACGCGAAAAAGCTTGGCCATCCTGTGTACCTCGTCAGTGCTCTCGGAAATGACGATCTCGGACGGCGAGCAGCCGCGCAGATTGCGGCGCTGGATCTCGACACGACCTTTCTCCAGACGGTGTCATGCCCGACAGGTACCGCAACGGTGGACCTTGATGCGGAACAATCTACTTCATTCACGATTCATCGGCCTGCGGCCTACGACGCGATGTCGTTTACCGCAGACGATCTCCATCGACTGAAGGAAAGACATCCCGCATGGCTCTACTTTGGAACTCTTTTCGCCTCGAGTGACACGGGACATACGGTACTCAACCGCGTACTCGACGAGCTGGACTGTACGGTGAACTTCTACGATGTGAACCTTCGCCCCGCATCCGATTCTCCGGAACTTGTAAAGCAGCTATTGGAACGCGCCCATGTCGTCAAACTCAACGAGGAGGAGTTGCAACGGGTGAAAGAGTTCACCGGACTTCCCGCTTCAACAGAGTCTTTTTGCCGCGAAGGCAGCGCTCGCTATGGATGGAAGGCTATTGCCGTCACGCTGGGCTCACGCGGGTGTGCCCTGCTGGCCAACAATCTTTACGTTGAAGAAGAAGGCTTGCGTGTGGACGTCGCCGATACTGTGGGCGCGGGCGACGCGTTCGCTGCCGCATTGATGCACGGATTGAGCTCAAACTGGCCGTTGCGGGAAATCGGCAAGTTTGCAAATCGTGTCGGTGCGATAGTCGCGAGCCGTCACGGCGCGATCCCCGAGTGGACCGTGGAAGAGGCAGTGAAGCTATAGAGAATGAGGAACCAGGTCCAGCTGATCACGTACGTCGATCGCCTGTCGGGCGGCGGCTTCCGGGAACTCCAGTCACTGATGGATGGTCCGCTTGCCGGGTTGTTCGGGGGCGCGCATCTGCTTCCGTTCTTCTGGCCAATCGATGGCACGGACGCGGGCTTCGACCCCATCGACCACACGCAGCCCGACTCTCGCCTCGGTACGTGGGAAGATGTCGGCCGGCTCGCGCGCGGGAGAGATCTGATGGCAGATCTCATCGTCAATCACGTCTCGAGCCTCTCCCCGCAATTCCAGGACTTCTGCAGGCAGGGTGATGCCTCTTCCTATGCGGATCTCTTCCTTACCTACGACAAAGTTTTCCCGAACGGTGCGACTGAGGCGGAACTTCTGCAAGTCTATCGCCTGCGCACCGACCTCCCGTTTACTGCGTGCCGATTTGAGGACGGCACCGAGCGCCTGATGTGGACGACGTTCACGTCGGGTCAGCTCGATATCGATGTTCAGTCAGCGCCGGGTAGAGGATACCTGGACCAGATCCTGTATCGATTCCGCGAGGCCGGTATCACCGCGATCCGACTTGATGCTGCAGGATTCGCGATTAAGAAGGCCGGCACAAGCTGCTTCATGCTCCCCGAGACGTTCGACTTTATTTCCGCGCTCACGACACGGGCACACGCCATGGGAATGGAAGTTTTAGTGGAAATCCACGGGCACTACGAGGACCAGATTGGGATCGCGAAGCGCGTCGACTGGGTCTACGATTTCGCCTTGCCTCCGCTCGTTCTTCACGCGTTCTACACCCGTGATGCGGTTCCGCTGAAACAATGGCTCGCCGTAAGTCCACGAAACGCACTGACAGTGCTGGATACGCACGACGGCATCGGTCTTGTCGATGTGGCGCCCGACCGAAATGGCCGGCAGGGTTTCCTGACGCCGCCTGAAGTCGAAGCACTCGTCAAAACAATTCACCAGCGCAGCAACGGCGAAAGCCGTGAAGCGTCCGGTGCAGCAGCAAACAATCTGGACCTATCGCAGATCAACTGCAGCTTCTACTCGGCGCTGGGACAGAGCGACACGGAGTACCTGATTGCACGCGCGATTCAATTCTTCTCTCCCGGTATTCCGCAGGTGTATTACGTCGGGCTTCTCGCCGGCCGCAACGACATGGAACTGCTGCGGCGATCGGGCGAAGGACGGGACATCAATCGCCACTACTACAACCGCACTGAAGTCGACAACGACCTCGCGCGACCCGTTGTGCGTTCCCTGATGAATCTGATGCGATTCCGCAGCACGCACCCCGCGTTCTCCGGCGAGTTCCGATTGTTGACAGGACCTGATCACGAGATCGGGATGCAATGGCAAAATGGCAATGATCACGCCCGTCTGCACGTCGATCTGCAGCAGATGGCGGGCGCGATCATCCATTCCGCCGGCGACACGGACTCAAGGTTCGTCCTGGGTATGGGGAGTTAAAGCGATGACTCCGCAGAGTTCCACGGCAAGCCGGTCGAATCTGGCCGCCCTCAAAGGCCTCACCTACGTCATGTTCGCGATGTTTGCGATGACGACGGACTCCGTCGGCATCATCATTCCTGAGATTGTTAGAACGTTTCAGCTCAGCCTGACTGCCGCGGGAACCTTTCAATACGCGACGATGGGGGGTATCGCCATTGCCGGATTCCTGCTGGGCCATCTCGCAGACAGGTACGGACGCAAACGTACGATCGTGATCGGCCTCATCCTGTTTGCTGCAGCATCGTACTTGTTCATCGCGGGAAACTCGTTCCTGTTTTTCTGCGGGTTGATGGCATTGTCCGGCGTCGCGATCGCCATCTTCAAGACGGGAGCGCTGGCCCTCATCGGCGACATCTCGCGGTCGACGGCGGAGCACACTTCGATCATGAACACGGTCGAAGGCTTTTTCGGGGTTGGTTCTATCGTGGGTCCGTTGTTACTGTCGCAATTGCTGAATCACGGTGTGCCGTGGCAATGGCTGTACGTGATCGCCGGCAGCATGTGCGTGCTTTTGATTGTGACCGCCTTGAGCGTTCGCTATCCCTTGCGCGCCTCGGCCGATTCGGAGCAAACGGACTTCAGCGCCGTCCTGGCCGTGGCGCGAGACCGTTTTGTTCTGCTTTTCTCATTCGGACTTTTTCTTTACGTCGCCGTCGAAGCCGCTATTTATGTCTGG
>DASTBJ010000449.1:0-3292 GCA_035712125.1 Terriglobia bacterium | reverse complement strand
CTTGACCTGCTGTCGCCGCAGTCGTAATCGCGACGGTGTTCCAATAACTGGCCGGATCTGGCGCAGCTGACGCGGCGCCCGTCCAGGCAAGAAAAGCGCCGGCGATTGCCGCCAGCCGGAGTGCGTAATTCCATCTTCTTCTCATTGTCGTTGTCCTCACTTGAAAAATGGGCAGTTCGACTGTGAAGACGAGAACCGCACGCAAAAACTATCAAGGAAAAATCAAAGGCCTGCGCAGATCGCGAAGGGCACAGAGTCGATATACAATTGCGGCGGTCGGTGAGTGCGATGACAGCATCCTCGCATGAGGTGACGCAATTACTCCTTTCGTGGCGCCGAGGCAATGCCGCGGCGCTGGACCGGCTTGTCCCGCTGGTCTATCAGCAACTCCGCCGCCTCGCACGGCGGTACATGGCGGGACAAAACCCGGGGCACACGCTGCAAGCCACTGGCCTTGTGAACGAAGCCTTCGTCCGTCTGATCGACTGCCAGCAAATAAACTGGAAGGATCGAGCTCACTTCTTTGCGGTCTCAGCCCAACTCATGCGGCGCGTCTTGATCGAATTTGCCCGTGCTGGTCGCTATCAGAAGCGGGGTGGAGGCATGAAGAAGACGATATTCGATGACGCCCTCATCCTGTCTCCGCAACGTGGGCAGGATCTCATCGCGCTTGACGACGCGCTCCAGGTCTTCGCATCCAGTTTTCCTCGTCAGAGTCAGGTCGTCGAATTCAAGTTCTTCGGTGGTCTGAGCGTAGAAGAAACTGCGGAGGTCCTGGAGGTATCGCCAGTCACGGTGATGCGTGACTGGCAATTCGCCAAAGCCTGGCTGGCTCGCGAACTGAAGAAGGGAGGCAAATACGGAGTCCGAACGAGCCCGGCGAATTGACGAGCTGTATCACGCGGCCCGCAACCGAACTGCGCAACAGCGTTCTGCCTTTCTCGATCAGGAATGTAGCGGGGATCCGGCGTTGCGAGAAGAAATCGAATCCTTGCTCGCAGAGGATCCAGGACTGGCCAGCTTTCTCGAAGAACCGGTCCTGGGAGATGCCGTCAAGCTGCTCGAGTATTGTGCGCGGGACTCCTGGGTGGGGCGAACGCTCGGCACGTATCAGGTCGTATCTCTGATCGGTGAAGGGGGGATGGGCCAGGTCTATTGCGCCCAGGACACGCACCTTCGGCGTGAAGTCGCTTTAAAAATCCTTTCCCCGGCAGTCATGCTCGACCCGAACAGGAACCGACGATTTCTCGATGAAGCACGCCTGGCATCAAGCCTGAATCATCCGAATATAGTGACCATTTACAGCGTCGGCGAAGCAGAGAACGTGACCTTCATTGCCATGGAGCTGGTACGAGGACGCACCTTGAGAGACATGGTTGAGACCGGTGCGATTCCTTTGCACAGGACACTCGATCTTGCATTTCAGATCTGTGACGCGCTCGCTGCCGCGCATGCCAGGGGAATAGTCCACCGGGATCTTAAACCGGAAAATGTGATGATTACCGACGACGATCGCGTCAAGGTGCTCGATTTCGGAATAGCGAAGCGACACGACGATTTGCTTTCCGATGTGCGTACGGCCGATGGAGCCATCCTGGGAACCCCGGGCTACATGTCTCCTGAGCAGGCAGCAGGCAGGGTTGCAGGGCATACCTCCGACCAGTTCTCGTTCGGCGCGATTCTGTATGAAATGCTCGCTGGACGTCGCGCGTTCGCGGCCGAAACGCCGATGGAAACGCTTTCGTTGATCCTTCGTGACGATCCTCCGTTGATTGGGACGCTGAACCCTGAGGTGCCAGAGGCCCTGCGTCAGATCCTCGATCGTTGTCTTGCGAAAGATCCCTCGAACCGATATCTCGACACCCGAGATCTCGCGTCGGAAATCCGTGCTCTGCGTGATAGGACAGGGATGTCCGCCTTCCCGGCAAGTCCGCTACTAACGCGGCGGCGCGTGCTGGCGCTCGGAGGGGCGGGAGCTGCGGCCTCCCTTGCTGCACTTGTGGGCTGGAAGTTCTGGCCGCGAGATGCGGGAATCCGGTCGCTGGCTGTGCTGCCGTTCAAGAATTCCACCACAGAAGAGGATGCTGCGTTTCTTTCCGTCCTGATCGCGGACAACCTGATCCGGGACCTCGCGGCAGTGGGATCACTTCGCGTCTTGCCCCGCAGTGCAAGCATGTCCTTTAAAGGTGATAAAGCCGATGCCCTCTCCGCGGGACGCTTGCTGAATGTGGACGGTGTCGTGAGCGGAACCGTGGAGCGACGCGGGGGACGACTGCTCATTACAGCGGAATTGACGACCGTTCAAACGGGGCTTTTGTGGCGGGGAACGTACGATGAGATGGAAACCGATCTAATTCTCGTCAGCGACAGGATCGCCGAAAAGATCGCGAGCCTGGCTGCCCGACTGGACTCTCGCGGGAACGCCGCCCCGTTTCATCGCTACGTCAGTGAGAACTGGGAAGCCGCCGAACTCTATGCCCGAGCCCTCGAGCACCAGGACAAGGAGCAGGAAGAAGACTACACGAGCGCGAATGCGCTTTTGGAAACTGCGATCGAAAAGGATCCCCGATTCCCACTCGCCTACGTGGCCCTCGCCCGCAATCACACCATCATGGCCGTCGATGGTTACCGCCGGCCCAACGAGATGTGGCCTCAGGTCTACCGCTATTCCCGCAAGGCGCTGGACCTGGATCCGACTCTTCTTGAAGCCAACTCCGGCCTCGCTGCGGAAGCGTTCTATTTCAGATGGGATTGGCAAACCGCCGAGCAGGAGTACAAGAGGGCATGGAGCGCGCCGGTCAATGGTCAGTCCATGGGTTGGGTGCTCTTGCGCTGGGCTCTCGGACGCCACGGCGACGCATTGGACCTTGTCAGGCAGGCACGCCGGTTTGACCCGGTAAGTCTGATGTGGAGGCTTCGTGAGGCCGGACTTCTGACCCAGATGGGGAGATCCGAGGAAGCGGGAACGCTCTACGACCAAATCATTCACGACGAGAAAACGGATGCACGGGCTTACTTCGGGCTCGCGGAACTCCGACGTGCGCAGGGGCGCTTCGACGAAGCGATTGTCTTGATACGTACGGGAATTCGACTGGACGCAGGTGGCGAACCCCTTCCGGAGGCGCTTGAGCACGAACTCACGACGGCCAAAGCGAGCGCAGGATTTAGTCGTGTGGAACAGGTGCTGGCGAAACTCGAACTGGAGAGCATGACGAGCCGGGTCGCAGACAACTACGTATCGCCGCTCGATTTCGCCCGCGCGCACTCGCGTCTGGGCAACAAGGACGAAGCA
>DASTBJ010000448.1:0-12040 GCA_035712125.1 Terriglobia bacterium | reverse complement strand
TCCGTTGAGCCGCCCGTCGCTCGAGAGATCGAACCCGCAATGGCACGCGTTGCCATCTGACACACAGCAAAGTGAGCACCTCGTCGGATCAGCCCATCGACTTGTCTGGCATAAGCGTTCGCCTTCGACGGTTCTTTGGTGCGGTCCACGTGATTCGAAATGGGGATGCCATACTTGGACCAGATGGACTCGTTGTAGGCAAACGGGGTCGAGAGGTGTCTCGCAACGATCACAACGGCGAGATCCGAATCCTGGAGACCATAGCCCGAAGCGTTCGCGAGGTAATAGTTGTTGGCGAAGAGCAATGCGGAACTTATGCCTTCGGGTGTCGTGGTGTCGAACACAATCCGATGTTTTCCCGGGATTCGATCAAGCCAGTCGTCTTGCGTGTGCCTCGCGGGTTCCCACTTCGCGGTTGTTGATTGTGCCTGTCCAGCAGCGGTGGCGCCGGGCGTGACGACTATTGCCGCTGCGCCGGCGCCCGCCAGAAATCGCCGTCGGGTTACTTCAGAGGAGCTTTCTTCGCTCATTTGGACCCCCTTTCAGACCCCTGCTTATATCAGATTCGCCTTGCGGTCTCCTACAGTGCCCTGCCACTGGTTCGAGAGATGATGACGTCCGTTAGCAAGCCGACGCCCGCAGCCAGCAAAGCCAAATCGGTGCGCACGCCCAACAAGAACGCAGCGGACCCACCGATGAAGGCCCACAAAAGGGGAATGATGGTTATAGCAAGTGGCACACTCTCGGCGGTCAAGAGGAGTCCGATGGTCAGAATTGCTGTGGGGCATGGCACACCAAAGGTTGGCGATCGGGGCAGATTGTTTCCTTCGACCAGTGCCAGGAGGGGATAGGCCAGCGCATAGAGAATCAAGAACTGCGACACCCAGTGCCGCAGCGATCGGTCACGTGGGAATGGAAACCGAACGCGTCGGCTGTACCAACCAAGAAGGATTGCTTCGGTTAGAAACAAGCCGCTGAACAACCATGCGGCCCGATTGATCTTTGAGAAAAAGACGAGGTGATAGGCAATACCAGCCCACGCCCAGTGCGCCGCCAGGCCAAGGCTGATGACTCGCCCTGATACCGTCCAACCCAGAAGAAGCGCCGCGAAACCGCAAGCAGTCGCCAGCCAAAGTACAACCACGGCCGGTCCAAAGTGCTCATTGTATGCGGCGAATACATCGAAAAATTGATCGCGCGTAAACGGAAGCGAAACTACCTCCTGATCTTCCGCTAATCGTTCCAGGCCGCGGCCCATCCCATTGCAACGTTGAACTGGTCACCGGTTCCTTCCGACACCGGCATCGCGAACAGGAAGCGCTTTCCGTCCGGAGCGACATCGGCCGAAGCGCCCGGGTTTGTGTATGCGCGTAAGAAAACAGGCGGCACCTGGAACAGTGGTTTCGCCGGCCCCACACGGAATGCGACGTCAGGGATGACCTCGGCGGCCATGATGTTGCCATCGGTCGCCATGTAGAAAATCTCTTTGCCGTCACCTCTCCATCGAGGCATTCCCACGGCGCCTTTAGAGACCATCCACTTGCCGGTTATCGAAGCACCGCCCGATGCCCCGTTGGCATTGAAGGGCTGGACGTAGATCTCGTTTGATCCCGATTCATTCGAGCCGTACAAGATCCACTTGCCGTCAGGAGAAAAGCGGGCGCCAAACTCATCCGCCGGGGTTTGCAGGAAAGGAATGGGCTTACGGTCACCGGTCAACGGGAGAATCCACAAGTCTCGTGGAATCCGTGCCGTGTGATAAATCATGAAGCGTCCGTCTTTCGACCAGTCCGTCACATTGGTGGCCTGCTCGGCCTTCAACAACAGTTCGTCGTTTCCGGCTCCGTTGGCCGACTTCTGGTAAAGTCCCCACCCATCCTCGCGACTCGACGCAAATGTGATCCGGTTGCCGTCTCTGGACCAGAGGGGTTGTTGATCGATGCCGGGGTGAAAGGTGAGGCGGTTGCTGGCGCCAGTCTCAAGGTCGAAGACCCAGATATCCGGGCGTCCTGTTTGTGAATCGGGCACGGACGTCGCCACACGCACGCCATCCGGCGCCAGAGCGATCGTGCCAAACCTGCCAGGATCCCCACCTCGGCCCGACTGGTCCCCATTGCGGTTGTACCATGTAAACTGCGCGTTCGGATTCGGGTTGCCCCTGAAAACCAGGACGCCGTCCCTGGACACCGAATAGAACGCTTGTCCTCGGGGATTATTGAAACCGACGGGCTCGGCCACAATAACCGGTTCTCCACTCAATTCGAAGGTATCGACGTTGAACGTGCGCGCGAGAACTGCGGTGTCGCGCAAGTACAAGAGCAGTCCGGGTCGGGAGCCCGTGGGCGGGACGTACTCCGGAGCGGCCAACCCGCCCCCGAGTCTCTCTGCACTCTGTTGCTCGGGCGTCAATTCGATGGAGCCGAGGGACATCCCCAGCTTTTCGGGTGCGTTCGGGACTATTCGCACATACAGGAAGCGCTTGCCGTCCGGCAGGAATCTGGGATTCCAGTGAACTTCACTCGATCCCGGTTCACTTTTTGTAACTAATGTCGGCGTACCGCCCGCCGCCGGCACTTGCATGACACCCTGTACCGTACCGAAGAGAATCACATCGGACGCGCTCCACGAACCGCCGCCTACACCTCCACTCGGTAATGCTGCAACGCGCGTGGGTTGTCCTCCGGCCACGAGGTCAATTCTCATCAGGTTGTTTCCGTCGCCCTGGTAGGCGATGGAGCGGCTGTCCGCAGACCAAAACAGTAGAGTGGGATTAAGAATCACCGCGTCCTGCAGAGGACGTGCCTCGAGAGAATCGAGAGTTCGTACCCACAACCGTCGTGCGCCGTCAGAGCCAATCGCGCCGAACACAAGCTTTCGGCCGTCCGGTGAGATTGCAAAGGAGCCCGGATATACGAGGCTCACCCGTTCCGGCAACGTGATACTGAAACGAATAGGATCGGAAACCGGAACCGATTCTCCAAAGTGAACCAACGCGACCGACAGCGCCACTAACAGTGCTACTGCAGTTGCGACAGGCCATAACCACGATCGCTTACTCGAGATTGGAGTAACCTCTGCCTGGGGTGTCAGGTCCACAAGTGGAAGAGCGTCGCCGATATCCCGCAACCGCCGCTGCGGATCTTTTTCCAGGCAACGTCTCAACAACGTCTGCGCCCGAGCGGGCACGCGCTTCCAATCGGGCTCCCGCGTAAGGACCGCCGCGAGCATATCCGGCGTTGTGTCACCGAGAAACGCACCGTCTCCCGTCAGCATTTCGTAAAGAACGACACCGAAAGCCCAGATGTCTGCGCGCTTATCCGCCGTAAGTCCGCGAGCCTGTTCCGGCGCCATGTAGCCTGCGGTTCCCAGAATGGTGCCGGCCATCGTTCCACCAACAACGGTTTTCGCCTCAGTGACGATCGCGGACGATGACTCCGCTGTGCGGGCGAGCCCGAAGTCGAGGACTTTTACCATTCCGTTGGGTGTGATCTTGATGTTCGCGGGTTTCAAATCGCGATGGACAATGCCCTTCTCGTGCGCCGCTTCGAGAGCGGAGGCAATCTGGCGAGCGATATCCAGAGATTCTTCGAGAGAGAGGGCGCCCTCTTTGATTCTCTCTTCAAGCGTCTTGCCTTCGACCAACTCCATGACGAGGTAGCTGGCCCCCACATCGTGCAGCGTGCAGATGTTGGGATGGTTCAGCGCCGCAATGGCCCTCGACTCCCGCTCGAAACGCTCGCTGAACTTTTCGGCAGAAAACTTGATAGCCACATCCCGTCCAAGACGTGAATCGGTCGCGCGATACACAGAGCCCATGCCTCCTTCGCCAATCTGCGAAAGAATCTCGTAAGGTCCAAACTTAGTGCCGGTTTTGACTTCGTCCATTGAACGCAATCCAACTACAATTTGCGCAACCGATGCAAGTCCTTAGCGGGAATTCGGGGTCAGGCACCTCGAACCCCCGAATTCAAGTCGAGGAATTTCTATGCCCACACAAGACACGTGCTGCACGATCGTGCCCTACTTTAAGGTTCATGCCGGAGAGATTGAGGCGTTCCGAAGCCTCTGTGAGCGATTCGTTGCGAGGGCGTCAACGGAGCCGAGATGCCTTTACTACGGCTTCAGTTTCGATGGCGACGAGATCCACTGCCGTGAAGGCTATGTCGACGCAGAAGGAGCCGTCCATCATCTGGAAAATGTCGGCGCGCTGCTCCAGGAAGCGCTGACGATCGCCGACGTTGTGCGCCTCGAAATCCACGGGCCTGCTGCGGAGCTGGAAAAACTTCGCCCCAGGTTCGATCCCTTGAAGCCGCGCTACTTCACGCTGGAATACGGGTTTCGCAAGGCGTAACGCACTGTCGGCTTACTTCAAACGGTGGTTCTTGAAGAACTGCCAGATTTCGGCGGTGGCATCAATTTCCGTTCGAGGCCACGTGTGGCCAAGGCCATCGATGCGGATCATGCGGACCTCGGATGCGTCGCGGCAACCCTCGTAGCGCATGGTGGACAACGGGCCCGCCGGGTCTTCGGTGATCACGTCCGGCTTGCATCCGTTATGCTTTGCCCAGCCCGCAAGAGCGTCGGGAACACTTTCAACCCACTCGCCGTTTCGTCCCGGCACGTTCCCTGCGTAGGTATTTTGCGGATCGGCCAGACCGTGAAACGTCAGGACAGGAATCGGACGCCCGCTGCAGGGAGCCGGCCACCGTAAGGCGGCAACGGGCGCGAAGGCGGTGATCCGTGAGTTAAGCATGCAACCCAGCAACGACGACATGCGTCCTCCTCCCGAGAAGCCGGTGGCGTAGATGCGCGTCGCGTCGATACACACCTGTGCGGCCACGTGATCGATTACATCCTTTATATAAGTGACGTCGTCAGCGCGGCTTTCCTGAACCGGAACGTTCCACCTGCCGTTTTCGGCTTGCGGGCTAGCCACTGCGAAGTTCTCACGAGCGGCCACGGTTTCGAATCCGCTGGTTCGGGCCTGACCGTCTGATGTGCCGCCGCTGGGATGGAGGTCGAGAACGAGAGGAAGCCGCGACTTTCCATCATAGCCGGGCGGAATAAACAGCCTGTACGTTCGCGGCCGGTCTTTCGAAGTGATCTGCTGCGGCATGACTCCCGACGCATGCGGCAAGTTACACGAAGGCGTCGCAGCTGTCTGCGCGTGCGCAGCTGATGAGACACCGGTAATCAGGAACATTGCCGCAACAAAGGACGAGACGCGCATCGCGGACCTCCTTGTAATTGGAAGAACCCTAAACCGCGATTCAAACCAAATCAATGGAAATTGAGGACCGACATTGTTTTTGTCTTCCGATGCTGTTGTGAGCCGTTAAATGAATATGGTGCTATGACCAAATGGTTGAAATGGTCGGATGTTAAATTTCGGACCTTGCTGCGCCCGGTGTAACCTGTGAGATCCAAATCTAACATCCGACCATTTCAACCATTTGGTCATAGCACCATATTAGTCCCCTCCTGAGCTGAGGAGGGGAGTTTCTATTTTTTCCTTGGTGCGATTAGATTCACATCGTGCTATAAGAATCGCACAATGCCGAAACAAACTCATTCCGGACTAAGCATGCGTGAGCGCCAGATCATGGACATTCTTTATCGCCGGGGGCGCGCCACCGCAAACGAGGTCATGGCCGATCTGCCGGACTCTCCGACCTACTCGACGGTTCGCACTCAACTGCGGGTGCTCGAGGAGAAAGGACACGTCCAGCACAGCGAGCAGGACCTGAAATACGTCTACGAGCCGTGCGTATCGCGCAAGGAAGTTCGCCATTCTGCACTCAGTCATGTTGTCAACACGTTCTTTGAAGGGTCTGCTCAGAAGGTGGTTGCCGCGCTGCTCGGTCGCGAGAAAGGCCGCATTTCGGCCGAAGATCTCGATCGAATCGCCGAGCTTGTCGAAAAAGCGCGGAAAGGAGTAAAGAAATGACGCTGCTGCTGGGCTATGCCATCAAGTCTTCGATAGTCCTCATGGTTGCTCTGTTTGGTGTAGCGTTGTTGCGTCGCCGCTCGGCCGCCAGTCGTCACGCGCTCCTGTTCGCCGGCATTGTCGCTGCCGCGACCGTACCCCTGCTCGCGATCGTCGTTCCTGCCCGCACGATCCCAATGCCGGCGCAGGTTCCGGAGTTCCTGCCGCCGGACCCGGCCGCGGCAACGCCTCCTGCTACGACGGAGCCGTATTACGAGGTTTCGGCATCTCCAGTCGATGAGGTCGACGAGATGGTTGCGATCCCGCAGACTGCACATCCGACGGACGCGCAGGCCGGCACCTTTTCCCTCGATCGTTCGCAGTTATTGTTATGGGCCTGGATTTCTGGTGTAGCGCTTCTGGTCGCCCATTTGCTCGCGGGTGTTGCTCAACTTGTCGTGGTGTCGCGTCGAGCCAGGGTGCTGACAGAGGGTGCCTGGGTAGAAATTGCTGAGGAAATCTCGCGACGCTACGGCCTTACGAGTCGGATTCGTCTGCTCGAAACCTCCCAGGCCGTGCTTGCGACGTGGGGGGTCTTTCGTCCGAAGCTCCTTGTCCCTGATGGCGCTTCTTCATGGCCGGCAGAACGGATCCGCATTGTTCTGCATCATGAACTCGCGCATGTCCGTCGTTATGACTGGCTCGTTCAGATGTTTGCGGAAGCCTTGCGCGCTTTCTACTGGTTCAACCCGCTCTGTTGGGTTGCATGCGAGAAGCTGGTGCAGGAGAGCGAACAGGCTTGTGACGACATCGCCTTGAGCTGCGGCATTGCCGGAACGGACTACGCACAGCAATTGCTGGCCCTGACGATCGCATTAAAGCATCCGAAGACCACGTTGTCAGCGGCGATATCAATGGCCAGGCCCTCGACGCTGGAACGGCGTTTCAACGCGCTGTTGAACCCCGGAGAGAATCGTCGGTCCGTCAGTGCGACATCGCTGGCCGTGACGATGGCGGCAGCGCTTACGGTTGCGGGATCGATTGCATCTCTCCGGTTAGTGGCCGAGCCGCTGCTGATGACGTTACCGCAGCCCGCAGCTCCCATGGTTCCGGAGGCTCTCCACGCCCTGACCTCCGCGCTGATGACGTTTATGCCGCAGGTGCCGCTTCAGTCGCAGGTTCCTGCTGTGCCGGCTAACGCTAGTGCGCCGGCCGGCGCAGGCTCGATTGAAGGCACCGTTGTGAAGTCCGGCACCACCGAGCAAATTCCCGGCGCCACTGTGTCGCTCCAGCGAATACCGGGACCCGGCGCTGCGGTCACTCCGCCGACACTGATTCAATCGGGAACGGATGGAAAGTTTGCGTTTTCAAACCTCGCTCCGGGCAGCTACCGTCTCGTCGCCTTGAGAGCCGATGGCTTTGTCGTGGCTGAACACGGGCAACAGACATTTAATGGAAGAGGCCGTCCCGTTCCTCTGCTCGACGGCCAGCGGCTTACGAACGTCAGCCTGGCGATGATGCCGACCGGCTCCATCTTCGGACGCGTCTTCGATCGGGACGGCGACCCGCTTGGTCGTGCGCAGGTGCAGGCGCTCCAGGCAACCTATCGGGAAGGGCGCAGGATTCTGAAGATCATCCAGTCGGTGCAAACGAATGATGTGGGAGAGTACCGATTGTTCTGGCTGCCACCCGGCCCTTACTACATTACAGCCCGGCCCGAAGATCCGCGCCGCCGCAACGTTCCGTTGTATGTCGCCTATCCGGGAACGGGCGGAGTCTTTGAGCAGGCCGCGCCACCTGTGCTCACACACCGCGTGCTGGAAAATGGAACGGTGTCCGAAGAGTCGTTCGTATTGGTCTATTACCCCGGCACGACGGAGTTCCCGTCGGCCGCGCCCATCGATTTACGCCCGGGAGACAGCCTTGGTGGAATCAACTTTTCGGTGGGTGCAGGCCAAGTCCAGACGCGGCACGTCCGCGGGCGCGCGATTGACGCTAACGGACAACCGCTGACCGGTAATGTCCTGGCCGTATCCCGTACACCCCACCCGAACGCCACCATTCCGAGCGCTACGCTTGGTGGAGATGGACGATTCGACATCGGCGGTGTCGTCCCGGGCTCTTACTACATCCTTGCCGGAAATCCTCCGGCGATCGTTCCCATCGAGGTCGGAGGCTTGGATCTCGAGAATGTCGCTGTCGTCAGCAGGCCAGGCGTTGAACTGAACGGCCGGATCGTCATCGAAGGCAAGCCGGCCATTGATACCGATCCCGATGTCGCTCGGCTCCAGGCAAACTGTCCCGGTGCCGCCACCGTGCGGTGTCTTCCGATCCGATTAAACCTGGTTGCCGAGCCCGCACTCCTCGGCTTCCCGCAGGAAGTTCCCGCAGGCATGCCCGGTATGGCACAGCCCGGAGGCGGCATACCGAACGGTGTGGTGCTCGCAGACGGAATGTTTACGTTTCGCAATCTCTCCGTGCGCGAGCATCGATTGGCTTTTACAGGGCTGCCGCCCGACTGGTACGTCAGGTCCGCGCGCCTTGGATCCCTCGATGTGATTTCTTCACTTGTTTCGTTTCCAGCCGCTACAACCGACCGGCTCGAAGTCGTGATTGGAACCTCTGGCGGACGTATCGAGGGAAGAGTGGTGAATGCGACAGGCCAGCCTGTCGCCAGCGCGACGGCAGTTCTGGTGCCGGAAGCACCGAATCGCAGCCGTCGTGACTTCTATCGAAGTGCAGTGACTGACGACGCCGGTGTATTTCGATTTCAAGGAATCGCGCCGGGTGACTACAAAGTATTCGCGTGGGAGGAAATCGAGGTGAGCTCGTGGCTCGACCCTGCAATCGTTCGTCCCCACGAGAGCCGAGGGAAGGCAGTTCGAATCCAGGCGGGCACCCGCGAGAACGTCGAGGCTGTTGTCATTCCGGCGGAAAGGTAGTCCCACATGAGCACTTCGTCAGTCGCATTGTTGGTGTTTTTGTTGCAGGCTGTAGCGGGTCAGAATGCTTCCATACAGGGAAGAGTCACGGCTGCTGAAGCGCCGAATGGCCTCGCCCGGGTCACGGTGGAGTTGCGACGTATCGGTGAGGCCGATGCTCCGCTTATCTCGTCGACGACAGAAGACGGACGCTTCGTCTTTACGAATCTTCCCGCAGGACAGTATCGAATGACCGCGAGGCGGAACGGCCTCGTGCCTGGGGAGTACGGTCAGCGCAACCCTGGCAGCCCCGGGCTGCCCATCACGCTGGCTGCCGGTCAACAGTTACGCGACGTTCCGATTGTCATGACGCCGTCGGCCGCCATCTCGGGCCGCATTCTGTCGCGGACCGGCAAACCTGTCGTTAATGCTGAAGTCATGGCGATGAAAGTTTCCTTTCAGGACGGCCGCCGCGTTCTGACTCTCGTTCAGAGCGCGCGCACGAACGATCTCGGGGAGTACCGCCTCTACTGGCTCACTCCGGGAAAGTATTACGTCAGCAGCATCCCCTGGGACGAACGGCCCATCGGGGGCGGTGTGGTGCTGAACGCGAGTGCACCTGCCGCTCCGGTCGACATCGCGCGGATGACCGTTCTTGCAGGAGACACGGCGCGAGCGCCGCTGGGCTTTCAGCCGACCGCTCCGCCGTCCGACCTGGAAGCCTGGGTTCCGATTTATTTTCCAGGCACGGCAAATGAGGATTCTGCTTCGGTGATCGAGCTCGAGGCCGGTGCGAGTGTACGCGGTATCGACGTGAACCTGGCGCCCGTAAGACCGCGGCGGCTTCGCGGGACGGTCGTGGACGCGCAGGGACAGCCGGTCTCTGGCGCGCAGATCTTCCGATCACGGACCGCGTCCACCTCAAACACCTTCACCCAGGAGATGGTCCACCCCTCAGATGGCACGTTTGAAATTCGCGGCGTGATCCCTGGTTCTTACACACTCCTGGCAATCTCCGGTGACCGGGCCGGGAAGATCACTCTCGACGTAAGCGAGACCGATGTGGAAGGTATCCGAATTCCGGTCGCCGTGGGCTCGGCTATGTCCGGCCGAGTGTCGATCGAGGGGCAGGCGATCGGGAATGCAGTCACAGGAAGTTTGCGCGTCAGCCTTCGACCTGACCCGCTACTTCCGGGCCTGCCCATCCCTGCGGGCAACGTTGGCGCCGACGGTGCTTTCATGATCGGGCAGGTGATGCCGGGCAATTATCTGGTGACCGTTCAGCCGTTCCAGCTTGCCCCACCGGTCGCTACAGCGCAGCGCGGAAACGCCATGCCTCCGGCTCCCCAGCGTGGCGGTCCCGCGCTGCCTCCCCTGCCTCCTGCGTTGCAGAACGCTTACGTGAAATCCGTGCGCCTTGGCGCAGTCGACGTGTTGAACAACGGGCTCAGCGTTGATGCGCAATCCGGTGCCGCACTGGAGGTTGTGATCGCGTCGAATCCCGGCCGCGTGGATGGCGATGTCGGCCGTCTGCCGAACGCGACCGTAGCGCTTGTGCCGGCTGCCCGCATGCGCCGGCCGGACCTCTATAAAAGCGTACTGACAGATGCTGAAGGCCGTTTCGAATTTCAAGGCGTCCCGCCCGGCGAGTATCTACTGCTCGCCTGGAATAACGTCGAGCCTGGCGCGTGGATGAATGCCGACTTCCTCAAACCGTACGAGGATCGTGGGCGGCTGGTGCGCGTAGGGGAAGGATCCAGACAGACCGTGACTCAACTCTCAGTGCTGGACTGAATCAGGGATCGACGTCCTCGACGCACAGCCTGCCGTTATAATCCCCAGAGGAACCATGGGAAGGACGGTACGGCGCCAAACGACAGACTTCCGAAGAACGAGCTCCGACATTTCTCGAATGCGGCAGGCGCTGCAGTCGATCGAGATTCGGCGCTCGCACATCCACGGGAAGGGCCTGTTCGCCCGCCTCGACCTTGCGGCAGGAACGCGGCTGATCCAGTATGTCGGTCGAAAGGTGACCAAGAGCCGATCGGCAGAGCTTTGCCGGAAGCGAAACGCCTACATCTTTCAGTTGAATGAAGTGGCCGATGTGGACGGCAGAGTCAGTTGGAATCCTGCCCGTCTGATCAACCATAGCTGCGAGCCGAACTGTGACGCTGAGGTGGACGATCGGGACCGCATCTGGATCGTCTCCAGGCGCGCGATTCGGCGAGGCGATGAACTGACCTACAACTATGGTTACGACCTCACAGACTTCATGAACTATCCCTGCCACTGCGGCGCTGTCTCTTGTCTCGGATATATGGTGGCTGAGGAATTGTTTCCCGCCGTTCGCAAGATGCTGTCTGACAATACGCAAGCTTTCTGGCACTGACTTTAACGGTGTACACTCGCTAACGCCATGATGGGACGTCCTCTCGAAGCAGAAGCGGCGCCTTACTACTTCTCCTACATCAATCAAGTGCCTGGCGAGAACGTCCTGGAAGTCCTGCGCGCGCAGCTCGATCAATCGACAGCTCTGTTTTCCGGGATCTCTGAAGAACGTTCGCGATATCGGTACGCTCCCGACAAGTGGAGCCTGCGACAGTTGCTCAACCACATTACAGACACGGAAAGAGCGTTCGCGTTTCGGGCATTGTGGTTTGCTCGCGGCTTTCCGGACCATCTTCCCGACTACGATCAGCATATCGCCGCCGCAGGCGCCGAAGCGGACAGCGTTTCCTGGGCAAGTCATCGCGAAGAGTTTCGGCAGGTTCGTCTTTCCACGGTCTCGCTCCTCACGAACATGCCGAAACAGGCGTGGATGCGGACGGGAATCGCCAGCAATAACCGCTTTACCGTGCGTGCGATCGCCTACATCGCCGCCGGTCACGCCGCTCATCACCTGACCGTCTTGCGCGATCGCTACCTCTAAAGTTCTTCTGATAGGATGTCTTTCCAATGTTAAGGCTGGCACTGGCTGCTTTCCTTTGCCTGATATGCCTGACGATGGCGGCTCAAATCTCACCCGGCACCGTGCCGACCAGAGCATGGGAAGGCCAGATGCTGCTCGGAGGCAACTGGCGGTACATGGAAGCCGCATTCGGCAATGGCGATACGATGGACGCAAAGGTGGATCTTCCGCAAGAGAGGCGAGAATTTCGCGAGTTCACGGCACAAGGCAACCGTGTGCAGTGGA
>DASTBJ010000447.1:0-2713 GCA_035712125.1 Terriglobia bacterium | reverse complement strand
CCGGCTCTGTGTTTGCGATGTTCACTGACGGTCTGGAAACCCGGACAACCTTAAAAGGACAGTTGGATCTGCTTCGACGGCCCGCCATAGTGATCGCTCAACACTTAATCGCAACCCACGCCCGACGAACGGACGATTCGCTGGTGTTTGTGGCACGCTTCCGGAGATAACGGCAGATCGGTAATCGACTCCGGGCATAGCAAAGTGTCTCCAGCGCGCGGCGTGAACTGATGCATTGTCAAAGCAAACCCTCACCTTCGCAGTCTTCTTCGAAACGACGTCCGCTAACACCAGGAGAAACGAGCCATTTGAGACAGAGTGTCACGACCTCGATGGGCCAGAAAATGACTGGACACCGCGAAGCCAATACTGCCCTCCTCGGTCAAGGAGGGCAGCCGCGAAGCGGCGGGTGGTTGGTTCAAGAGAATGTCTTGATCAGCACCACCCCGGCCTTCGCGCCACCCCTCCTGCCTGAGGAGGGAAGTTTTTTGTCCAGTTAATTCTGGGACACTGCACTAGCGAAACAGCTCGAGTGCGAACGGATCTGACGCGGAACGGGCGACGCTATTTCCAAGAACGCGCCTCACCGCTTCTACCCTGACCGATCAGAGGGGACCGTGATTCTGGCTGGCCTGAAAGGTGCGCAATAACTCCTGCCCGCGGAAGACATCGAGGAGGTAGATGGTCGAGAGATGTCCGGTGCAGCCTGGTGTTTTGTACGCAGACAACCGCACGGAGAATCGGTTATCGAAGTTTCCCTGAAACAAGCGAGTAGCGGAGTCAAGGAAGGCCGGTGTGGTTGTGCAGCCGCCGGCAGGTTCAGCCTTCTGTCGGGCAACCTCCTGCAGTTCCTCACGCGTTGCGGGACGAGTTCCCGTCAGCGAACGGGGGTCGACGATACGGATTTCCGCGGGGAACCCCAGGACTCTTACAGAGAACGTCACGGGTTTCGCCCGATACAATGCTACACGCTCGTTGGAGTCACAATAGTCGAATGAGGCATTAAAGAAGTCTTCCGAGAGATAGACGATCGACGAATCATGTCTCTCTCCGAATTCTGCTCCACACGGAGCATGTTGGTGGTCCATACCCTCGACTCCCGGAATATAGGAAGGCCCGACCTTTGTCGATACCAATTCGGCTTCAAACGACCGGAGCGAGGTGGACGCCCTTTCGGGGATTGTGACCAGAAGTATCGACTTCGGCCAGTTCACCGCGGCCTGTCTGATGGGAAACGGTCTCACGTACGTGTTTCCCGAAGGATAAATCTGACCGATAAAAACGCTTTCAGCGATCGCCACGGGATTCGAAGGTGCCTGAGCCTGAATCGCCATGCAAAACGCCAGCAGGAAACCGAGCACGAGCAAACGCCGCATATTCATGATCCCAACAATAAAGGGAAGCCGCTACGGCTGCAACCTTTAGAGAAGGTTCGTCGATTTCGGATCTGAAGCCGCCGAGACTTTGAACTTAGCCGGATGATGGACATCCCACCATTGCCGCGCGCGCTCCGGAGTCCAGTCGCTTCCCATCCGGATCGTCGCGAGCCTGCCGGCCAGAGCGTCTGCAGTCGGCGGCCTGCCCTGCGGGCTCTTTGCGAGGCAATCCATGATCAATTGATCGAATGCATCGGGCACGGCCAGTTCGGTGCGTTGGGACGGCGGGACCGGTGCCGCATGCGTGTGCTGCAACAACGTCTCCATCACCGTGTGTCCACTGAAGACAAGTTGTCCCGTTACGAGCCAGTAACCCAGACAGCCAATCGCATAGATGTCTGATCTCCCGTCCAGTGCTTTGTCACCCACGATCTGTTCCGGTGACATGAACGACGGCGTCCCACCAATCGTCTGTTGCATCGTGAGCTGCGCGGCACCGCCCGCGTCGTTTCGTGATTTCACCAATCCGAAGTCCAACACTTTGACGAAGTCGACTTCGCGCCCGTAACGGCAAACGTAGACATTGGCGGGTTTAACGTCGCGGTGAATAAGCCCTTCGGCATGCGCTTCCGCGAGTGAATCGCAGACCTGCATCAGCAGATGCACAGCTCGCTCTACGGGGATGGGCCCGAATCGTTCGATCAGGACTTGAAGATCAAAACCGTCGAGTAACTCCATGACGTAATAGAACGAACCATCCTCGGTTATCCCAAAGTCATATAACTCGATCGTATGGGGAGATCTCATGGACGCTGTCGCCTGGGCTTCGCGTTCGAAACGCGACCTCAGCATTTCGCGCGCAAGACCTGTACCGCCGAGCATCTCCGGACGCATCAGCTTGATGGCCGCCGGCCGCGCCAGGAAACGATGCTTGGCACGCCAGACCTCGCCCATGCCGCCCTCACCCAGACGTTCAACAAGCTGGTAGCTTCCCAGTTCCTGAGCACGGTTGAGCTCCGTACCGAGGTTGTAGACGACGCGTGCCCCGACGTATGCAATCAGCACAACGAGCAGATAGGGGAGCACGAGGAAGACGAAGAAGCGGAATGCAGGAATTTGCATCGGCGCGACACTGGTCAGCATGGTAAACCCGACCACTATTGGGACTGAGGCTGCGGATGCAAGTGCCGCTACAAGCGCTCGTCGGGGCGGGCTGGGGATAATGACGGTAAAACTCGCCATCCACACAGCAACCCAGGAGAGCCCCGCCCACGGTGGTGCGTCGGTGTAACGGCTCGGATCCAGGTATTGGGCCGCAGCAATACCAAAACTCCCCA
>DASTBJ010000446.1:0-2075 GCA_035712125.1 Terriglobia bacterium | reverse complement strand
GGAGGTGGCATCTCGGAAGGCGGCAATGAACTCGGCAAGCGCTTTCCTGCTGTCAAGAGAACCGGCCAAGCCGATGTAACGACCGTGTTCGGGCAGTCCGAGCCTCCGGCGGCTCTCAAGCGTGCCAACAGCCGGGGGGCGTGCGACCGGATGAGGAACCGCGGAGAACGTGCGGCCGACGACAGGGATCCTGCGGAGCCGTTCGAAGAAGAGATGATTGACCAAATGCACCTTTCGGCATCCCGACAGGCCGAGATTCCACCCGTTGATGACATCGCGCAGTTGAACTTTCAAGCTCGCGTCGCGTCCAGCGCCAAAGTGAATGCCGACTTCACACGGAATGGATTTTGGAAGCGCACCGCGGCCGGTCCAGCGAAAAAGCGCCATCGCCGTCGCCTGGGCATCGCCACTGGGAATCAAGACGTAATCGGGATCGAGTCGTTTGACCGCATCACGAAGTGCCCGATGCATGGGGAGGCGATCGTGCAGGGGAAATCCTGGATTGCCCTCCGGGAGTATGGGCTCAAACCTGACGCGGTCAGAGAATGGTTTTAGAAAGGCCTCGAACTCGACGGAGGCACGTCCCGCAGGAGTGACCGCTACAACAACATCATCGGCCAAACCGCATACCGCGGGCAGCAGTTGGGCGACGTATTGGTAGTGATGTCCTGGATGAAACTGTTGGTCGATGAGCACTCTCATGCGATTAATAAGCGCAGCGGTGACGCAGCAAGCAGGCGAATCAGGCCTGCGGACTGGGAGGAGTGCTGTCCAGAACCTTCAGAGTCCTCAATCCTCGGTAAAATCGCTCGGCCATGGCCTCGTTGCCCTTATCGGCCAGGTGCATACAGTCCGTGAAATGTTCGGAGTCGGCGGGAATGGCCTGGCGATCGTCGATTGTCGCGAGGCCAACCCGTTTCCCATAGTCCATGATCGCCTGGTTGTACCGGTCCATCGCATCCAGCATGCCATCGATGCTCATCCAGGGCATGTAGTAGAACGCGACGTCGGCATTGGCGATTTGCGTCGCTCTGTCCTGATCACGACGGTACTTGACGACGAACGTCGACAGCACCAGCGGCACCTTCCGTTCGGCAAGCATCGCTCGCATCTCGTCCAGTGTTCCGATAAAGCGTTCTGGCAGGTTTTTTGGAATCTTGTCGATCTTGGCAGTCGAATCGTCGCGGCTCCTCGCAATGATGGCGAGATTCTTGTACGCCAGATCGAACATCAGGCTGACTTTGGACAGCGACGTGACCCAGGAAGGCTGGCGTCCACCGCCCGGCGCCAGGAGTCCCCGTTCGATCGCAAGCGCCTGTGTGTCCTTCACGATCTCGTTGTTCGCCTCGTAATAGATGACCAGGTCCGGATCGAGAGGGAGCACATGATGCTTCAACCGCTTCAGGTTGTCTGCAGCCACATAGCCGCCCACAGCGGCGTTGACGACCTCAATTGGCCGGCCCGGAAACGCCGCACGCAGCTTCTCCTGCAACTGGTGAGTCCAGGTCTTCTGGTTGGAGCTCACTTCTGAAGAGAAAGTGGTCGATGCACCGAGGCAGACGATGCGGAACGTTCCTGGCGGCTTTTCGCGCGAGATCTCTTCACCTCGGAAACCCAGTGAATTGATCTTGATGTGAATGTTCCGGCCTTTGAGCTCGTACCCGGGCGTCGGCACGTAGATACCGGCTGCCCGGTCGAACGTCAGCATCGGATCACGCACCGACGCTGTCCCCCCGTACTTGAACCACGCCCGCGCGCGAAGACCTGCTTCCGCCAGGCCCAGCATGACCAGCGTCACGAAGCCCAGGTACAACAGTTTTCGGCGCAACGGGATGGGCGCCCGCTGGATCATGGGACTAGAACAGCGTGTAGATGAACGGCGCCGCAGCGGTGCCGGACAGGAACACAAGGAGTCCGAAACATACAAGCACGACGATGATCGGCAGAAGCCACCACTTTTTGCTCGTCTTCAGGAAATACACAAACTCCGACACCATGCCGGTGCGCTGTGTCTCACCCGCGGCAGTCTTGAAATCCTTCATCGACCATCCCCCATAAATTGAATGTCTCTCTTC